>NZ_JAAHHM010000259.1:0-4807 GCF_010692445.1 Moorena sp. SIO3E8
GCTCGTCAGGATTTTTACGTTCGCGTAGCGTGACTGCATGTCAATCGCATCTGGTTCTCACGGATTCAGTCGTTACAGTGTCGAGCCTGATACGTCTTGGTTTCACACAGATGTGTCAGGCAGCCAGAGTCATGGCTAACTGCATCGCTAGGGCACAAGCCACTGCTCTGTGGGCATCATCCTCTTGGAGGGTGAGAGCACCAAAAAGCACTAAAATCCCATCCCCCATGAACTCGTCGATAGTTCCTTGATAAGCAGTAATCACATCCGCCATGTGACCCAAATAGATGTTGAGGATTTTGACCACCTCTTGGGGATGTAACCGTTCTGAGATTGCAGTGAAGCCTCTTAAATCACAGGTCAAGATCGTGATTTTCCGGTTTTCACCCCCGAGTTTTTGTTTGTCTGGGTTCTCCAGCAAATCCGCCACCACTTGGTCAGTTAGGTAACGTCCAAAGGTGTGACGAATCTCTTTAGCAGTGCTAGCAACGTAAGCTGTGATGGCAATTGCAGAGCCACTTAAGGCTAACAATGGCGGTATCACCGGGAGCCACCAACCCCCCAAAAACGCTCCATAGGTACTTCCGAATAATGCCCCTGTAGCCACCACGGTAATCGCAGTTCTCCTCAAGGACAGCCCTCCGAGGCCCCCAAGATAACGCCATTTCCAAGTTAGAGTGGCACCGACGACAGACCAGCCTACAATCCACAGGATTTCCACAGGCTCAGACCAGGTTTTGAGCAAGGGACGACCATTTTCCACAGCACTAATAATTTGGCTGACCATGTTAGCTTGGACTTCCACACCAGCCGTTGACTCCCGGATGGTAGTGTCATTACTGTAGGCGGTGTAGAAAAAGTCATGTAAACTGACCCCAGTTGCACCAATTAAAACGATGGAATCATTGATCCAGTCATCTGGAATGTTATCTTCCAAAACGTCGATCATGGTTACGGTGCGGAAGGTTCCCGCTGCTCCGCGATAGTTCAAGAAAATCTGGTAACCGCCATCATCGATTCCCACATAACCACCGTCATTGCTGGCCAAAGGGCGAAACATGGCCTTGCCCCACTGGAAAATTCTGGGATCTTGCTGTAATGGTTCAGGAAAAATGTTTTTTGACTCTAGATAAATTCCCGCTAGGAGCATACTAAAGGAGGGCTGTACATGATCATTGACCTTCAGAGTAAGTAAGCTGCGCCGCAGGATACCATCCATATCGTTTAGGACATTATTGGCACCCACTAGACCGAGTTCACTGAGAATCGGTGGAGGAGACACCGCATTGTCAGGGTTGTCTTGATCGATGTATTCAATACCAACTAAGTTAGGTGTGGTTTCAAACACTCTGCGTAACTCACCATGACCGGGTTCAACCGGAAAATCCCGATACAGGTCAAGACCAATGGCTGCAGGATTTCGAGCTTTTATTTTCTCTAAAAGTCGGGCAAGCATCTGATCAGTGATTGGCCACCGTCCAGCATACTTTAAATCTGCCTCACTCATAGCCACAATCACAATCCGTTCATCCGTAGGTTCCTTCGGACGCCAACAAAAGTATTGGTCGAGAGCCGCTAGTTCGTAAGGCTGTAACCAGCCGAGTAGCCTCAATGCGATCGCAATTCCAGCCACCACCGGTGTAGTAATTAGAACACCGCGCCATTCCCATAGTTGTTGTTTTACTGGTTGCCACATATAGCAGTTTTCAATTGGGTGAGGTACTTTCGTTATGGGTTTTAGGGAACAGGGAGCAGGGAGCAGGGAGCAGGGAGCAGGGAGCAGCGGATCTCGGAGCTGGGCAGAAACTTCAGATGTACCTCACGCTTACTAGGAAACTATTATTACGGTTGAACCTCAAAAAATGGTTTCTTCTGGAAAGGGTGATTGACAATGATAAAGCTATTGGTAACTACAAAAGCATTAGTGGGTGGATCTCACTTTGGCAAAAACACTTAGCACAATAGAAATCGGATAGGTCAGAGGGATTGCTCCCTCTTCGCCTCCTTAGCACCGTGCGAACAAGTCTCCAAGTACACGGCGCAACCAATTCCAAAAGAACACGTTATCTTTTATCCAGCTTTTCCCCCTTGAACTTCCGGTTTTGTACCTTTTGGCTTTTGTTCCGGGTCTTCGGGGAGGATTTAATCGCTCGAAACAGTTTATCCTGTATCTGCGGATTGCTAGCACCCAAGGCGTGGATGGTCTTATGGCAGTCTTCGTGGACATACACTAGGTTATTGTATTTATCCTCACCACCTTCGCTACGCGGGATGATGTGGTGTAAATGAACCTGATTGTAATTTCCTAGTGGTTGACCGCAATATGGACAAACGTATTGTTGCCGTAAGGCTATCTTATTTTTGCCCTTGGGAAGTCTTCCTTCTGCGGTCTTTTTGGCTTGTGATTTCTCCCTTTTTTCCCAATATTCTTTCAAATCCGGGTTATCCGGTGAGAAGTTATGTGTTACCAGAGTATGTCTGGTAATTTTTGTCCATTGTGCCTTTTCCAGATACAGGTCTTTTGAGCCAAAAACATACTGGTCTTCTCTACCTGGGCAGAACTTCCCATAATGTTTCTTCTTAATCCATTCCCAGGATTTTTGGCCGTATTTCCTTTTGCCCCATCGAACTAATTTCCAGTTTACGTATTGTTGTAGTTTGGAGAAAGTCTCTTTGGCTACAACTCCACTGTGATAGTTAGTCCATCCCCTGATGATGGGTTGAAGCTTGGGAATTATGCTTTCTGGGGATGCCCCTTTAAGCTTGGCCATTTCTATTTTGATTTTCTTCTTGATATTTTTGAGGCTTTTGTCGGATGGTTTGATGAATGTGATGAACCCTGTTCTTTTGGTGGTTGTCTTATATTTCCTGAAATTCCATCCTAGAAAGTCAAATCCTTCGGTTAGATGAGTTATCCTGGTCTTTTCCTCTGATAGAGTTAATCCTTTTTTGGTCAACCACTTTCTTGTGATTTCCTTAGCATTTGCGGCATCTTCTTTGGTCTCGGTAAGGATTACAAAGTCATCCGCAAAGCGAACTAGTGTTCTATTTGAGGTGTTGTACCAGGAAGGTTTACCGTTCCTTGAATCTTTCCTTTCCTTGTAAGTTATTCCTAGTTCTTCTTCCAATCCATGTAGGGCTATGTTGGCTAGGAGAGGGCTTATTATTCCCCCCTGTGGGGTGCCCGAATCTGTTGGGTGAAATGTGTTTTTATCCACATATCCTGCCTTTAGCCATTTTTCAATAGCCCCTCGGGCTGGAAAATTTCCTATGGAATCTAATAGGGGTTGATGGGCTATGTTGTCAAAACATCCTTTTATGTCTGCTTCTACTACCCACCACTTCCTATTTTTTTCGCCATTGATATTCAAGAAGATTCTTTGGCGGGCGTCGTGAGTACTTCTTTTTGGTCTGAATCCATAAGATGTACCCTCGAATTGAGCTTCCCATGTTGGCTCCAGCGCATTTTTGACAATGGCTTGCAAACATCTGTCGGTGATACTTGGTATCCCTAATGGTCGTTGTTTACCATTGCTTTTAGGTATATAGATGCGTTTGGTTGGTTTGGGAGACCATGACTTTAAGGTAGATAAGGTTTGTACCATCTGCTCCCTCTGTTGTGGGTTCAGACATTTTTCCTTATCCAATCCTGCTGTCTTTCTGCCCTTATTTTCCTGGGTGACTCTTTTGACCGATACCTGGATGTTGCTATAACTCCTGAGCATTAATCTCTGGAGTTTGTTAACTTTTTTCCAGTTGCCTTCACGTGTCGCTTTGAAAATACGTTGTCTTAATTTCCTTACCTGACGGTGGGCTTCTTTCCAATTGATGGAATGCCAATCGTTAGGTTGTTCTGTTACGATACTCCCGTCCGAAGACGTTAGTTCAATCTTTTCCATATACAATTTAAGGTAATCAATCACGTAGTTCCTTTGCTCGGAATCAGCTCTGAAATTCAGCGCTCTTTCGAGTGAGGGATTTTTCTTTTTACCCTCTATCCGACCGGTTATTTATTCCCGTTCCCTTTCAGGTTGTCGGCTTTTGCTTGGTTCAGACTTCTACCGGACCCAGAGTTATACCTCCTCTTGCGATTTGGCTACCCTGTGTATCGACCTGACACCAGGGACTCCATCTCGGCTTACCCGGTTACACACATTGAAGATACGAATCTGAGGTTGCCGTCTTTACACCGAGTCCTTTTTGAGATTCGACTGAATATTAGCCGATATCCAGTCCTTGGAGCTTATATCCCCATCATCGGTTTGATCAGGGATATTCATGTTTACGGTGCCTTTGAACAACGGTTCGTGTCCCTCAACCCTTTGATTCTTTCCCTGTTCGGTTATCACCTATCCGATGGTTCGGTTCAAACTTACTTTCTCTCTAGCTGTGAGACCTAAATCTACGGGTTATTACCAGTTTCAGTCGAAACCAGACATTCCTTCGATTCATGCCCCTTTGAGTGGGAACCAGCCTGAATCTTAGGCTGTGGAAGGCTTTTTACCCCTTCCACTTCAATGAGCGCCTTCTTCGGTCGCCCGGCTAATATCATGTTATGATAGTTACCCTTAATAAAAATCTCCCCCATCTCCCCATCCTTTCAAGGGTATGTTTTTTAGATTTGGGCATTCGCCTAGTGGGACTAAGCGCGATAATTCAAGGCATAAATAGTGCTATGCTATATAGGGTAAGTTTTTTAGGTTGGTTACTTTTTCCCTCCAATCCCATGAAAGAAACTGTTTCCACAGCAATGCCCCCGTGCTTCGATAGATGGTGTCAGCGTTTTGACGATATCTTCCGAACTAAA
>NZ_JAAHHM010000026.1:0-98510 GCF_010692445.1 Moorena sp. SIO3E8
ACTCGGGGAGGAACATAGTTAATTTGTTCATTCATTGACAAATTTGGGTCAGTACACTGACATTATCAAACAAGATGTTGGAAAATGTCAAATATGTCGGGAAAACTATTTATCAGGACTTAACTCCCATGTGTTTGGCATAGTCCTTGAGCCGCATCTGTGGTAATCACCTCCCTTGTGAGAGATTACCACAGATGTTTGTTTATGACTATACAACAAGAGGAATAGATAGAATCATCAACAGTAGCCAAAACAGTCTGCCCAATTAGGAAAATTGGCCATGAGTAGAAAACCATTGTAAACCCGCTTTCCCTAAGGTACCAATAGAGGGGCGGGCTGCTGCTTTCGATATAGATTTTCTATGAGTATAGCTGGTCAGCTCACTGCTTAGAACAAATCCTCTTGGCTTTCATCTGTGCGGTGATGCTTATCTTCCTGTTGGTCTGCCTAGTTACAGGAGTCATGGTATTATACACCAATCAGGCTCAGAGTTTAGGGTAGTGGGGTGCGCGGTTACCTTGATTCTCGAGGTGAGATTCCTTACCCTTGCACCGGTTACTGACTCTAACAAAATCCTAGGGCATGGTTGGCTTGGCTGCAAAGCAAGCGCTTCGGATTGGCTTCAACATTGGTCTATCTAAAGGCATATCAAGTATACTGCTGTGGGCTCCCCTTGTAACTGGATTGCGCTGCACGATGATCGTGTCAACAAGGCGTGAGGTTTTTCCCGAGACTTGAGAAATTTTGCATCTACTTGATAGACTGGGGGATCCCATGAGATAATAGTAAATTGTGTTTAATTGTAATATTTGAGTTCTTAGAAAAAAAACTATGGCAAGTAAGAAAGGTGTCCGAATCGTTATTACTCTAGAATGTACGGAATGTCGCAGTAACTCCAATAAGCGTTCGGCTGGTGTTTCCCGCTATACCACTAGGAAGAATCGCCGTAACACAACATCACGTCTGGAACTGAAGAAATTTTGCCCCAATTGCAACAGGCACACAATTCACAAAGAAATCAAGTAGATTTGGTCCTTGGTCATTTGTGAATTGAATTTTTTAATTCAAAATGGACTATTGACAAAGAACAAATGACTATAATCATTAACCAGTAACCCAAATAACCAATAACCAATCATAACCAATCATGACTTACTTTCGTAAACGTCTCTCTCCGATCAAACCCGATGAACCGATTGACTATAAAGATGTTGAGTTGCTGCGCAAGTTTATCACTGAACGGGGAAAAATTTTACCCCGCCGCATTACTAATCTAACGACTCAACAACAACGAAAGCTAACCACAGCCATTAAGCGAGCAAGGTTCTTGGCTTTGCTACCCTATATTAATAAAGAAGGTTAAGGTGAACAATCACGGTCTTCCTCTGGGATATTTCCCGTGTGAAGAATGAAATATCAAATAAGAAGGATGAAGGATGAAGGATGAAGGATGAAGGATGAAATGGGGTGATAGATGGCTGAGGCGCGGGATGCAGTGGCCTCACGGGGAGGCCACTCGCGCTCTGCATGGCTGACATGGTTAACTAAAAACTTGCGACTCAACCAGGAGTTACACTGACCACTGAGCGCTGAACACTGAGCGCTGACCACTGACAAGTTCAGACTTCAGACTTCAGACTTCAGACTTCAGACTTCAGACTTTAGACTTTAGACTTGACCCCCTCTGCTGAGTTGGGCATCTCAACAACACAGGATAGACTGGGGGGAGGTGGATTTGGTAAACGCTACCCGGGTTATGAGAACTGGTGGAAAAGGGAACACTAATCGAATTTCGCTTACAAGGAGAACGCCATCTCGCCGTTGTCGATCGTCCAGAAGGCAAGAACCACTTGATTGCTTTGGATCAACGGGGGAAACTGCACAAGCTCCATCCTCGACAAGTCACCTACGCAGTGGCCGATTATACTTATGATCCATCAGAAATACCAGAGTTTCTCGCTCGAGTACAACCCTATCTAGACCCAGATAGCTTAGAATTAGCCTGGGAATTACTGGTGGAAGAAGGAGAGGCGGTTACCTGTGCTGACATGGCACAGTTATTATTTTCTGAGCAAAGTCCACCCCAGTGCTATGCTGCACACTGTATTCTCTTTGAAGACAAAATCTATTTTAAACAAAAAGCACAAACCTATGAACCCCGCTCCGCTAGCATGGTGGCTGAAATCAAGCATCAACTGGCAGCGGCTCAATCAAAGCACCAGGAACAAGAAGAATTTTTGAAGCGAGTACAGCAAAAGCTAGGGGGTGAGGAAGTAGAGTGGGTTGATAGCGATCGCACTCGCTTTGATGCTCTAGAACGGTTCGTTAGTGAACCAGATAAACCCTCTCGTGCAGTTCAGGAAACTCTGGAAGCAGTAAAACGCCATCAAAACCCAGAAAATGCCTTCAATTTGTTGGTAAATCTGGGTTTGTGGCATCCTCACCAAAAGTACTTGCTGCGTCATAAAATCCCAACTCAATTTCGTCGTGAGGTACTCGAATTGACCCAGCAATACCTGGCAAATCCTCCTACTGACCCAGATTCAGATCGCTTGGATTTAACTCATCTGAAACTCTACACCATAGATGATGAAAGTACCCAAGAAATAGATGATGGGTTGAGTATAGAAGATCTAGAGGATGGCACTCAGCGTCTGTGGATTCACATCGCTGACCCAACCCGCTTGGTAATGCCAGGGGATAACCTTGACCTAGAAGCAAGACGGCGTAGTACCACCATATATCTACCCACGGGCATGATTCCCATGTTCCCATCGGAACTGGCCACTGGTCCGATGAGTTTAGTTCAAGGTCAAGTCTGTGGGGCACTCAGTTTTGGCGTGATCTTGGATGAAGATGGTGCCATCTATGACTATCAGATTCACCCCACCCTGATTAAACCTACCTATCGCCTGACTTATGAAGATGTAGATGAAATGTTGCAGTTAGGGGTACAGGCAGAAACAGAACTGTTTGCGATCGCTAACTCGGCTGTGCGTCGGCAAAAGTGGCGCAAGTCTCAGGGGGCGATTAGCATCCATATGCCAGAGTCGGTAATCAAGGTGGGAAATGATGACAAAATTACCATTGAGGTGTTAGAAGATTCACCATCACGGCAAATGGTGGCAGAAATGATGATTCTGGCAGGTGAAGTGGCTGGACGCTATGGTCAAGCGCACCAAATTCCGCTACCATTCCGAGGACAACCCCAGCCAGAACTTCCTTCCCAAGAAGAACTGCTGCTATTGCCAGCGGGTCCAGTGCGGTTCTGTGCCATGCGTCGGTGTATGCCTAGAAGTGAAATGAGCATTACCCCAACACGCCACGCTAGTTTGGCTTTGGAAACTTACACCCAGGTAACCTCTCCGATCCGCCGCTACACTGACTTAATGACTCATTTCCAGCTCAAAGCTCATCTACGGGGTGACCCCCTACCCTTTGAAGCTGAACATTTGCTCGAAACGATGCAGAGTGTAACCAGAACAGCTAAGGATGCTAGTGAAGTAGAACGTGATACCAACAAATATTGGGGATTGGAATATTTACGGCGTAACCCAGATCAGGTTTGGCAAGTATTAGTACTCAGTTGGTGGCGAGAAAACGAGAATAAGGGCAACATTCTCCTAGAAGAGTTAGGTCTAGAATTGCCCATGCGTTTCCAGCGTTCGGTTCAATTAGGCGATCGCTTACACGTCAAAGTCAGTCATGCTGATCCCCGTAAAGAAGTTATTCATTTTCAAGAACTAGCGAACTCAGAGGCTCAGCTTGCTTTTAAATCAAAGCTAGAAGATGACTCAGCTTCTGCTGTGAACAGGTTCGCGTAAATCTCTGTCCTTCTATAAGGCTTGGATGTAAGCAGTTAATTATGTAACGAAACATCATACAGTGTTATTGAATAGTGTTATTTAGTAGTGTCCACCTACTTACCAGTTGGATATACACTGCGATTGTAAAACTAGAAAGCTTGCTTTGATGTCTCGACATAAGTACAAGAGATTAAAACACCAAATCAGCTCGGTACCCAGCCGTTGGTACTTCTGCCTATCTTTGGCTATTACCATCCTACTGGGATGGGTTGGTGTAGCAGCAGCACAAGATAGTAACACGAATAATTTCACTAACCTGTCTACTATCTGGTTGTTAGTTTCATCTTTTCTAGTCTTTTTTATGAATGCTGGCTTTGCCATGTTAGAAGCTGGCTTATGTAGACGGAGAAATGCGACTAATGTCTTGGCTAAAAATTTGATAGTTTTCTGTATATCAGCCTTAGCATTTTGGCTACTTGGCTTTGGCTTAATGTTTGGTGATGGCATCACTTACAGTTGTGTTCCAGGAGAAAATACTAGTTTAAGTTTAGTGGGTCAAAAGGGGTTATTTTTTAATCTTCCCTTTCCCCAATTTGGAAATCTGGGTTTTCCAGAATCAGGATTTAATTGTCTCAATCAAGATTGGTCTAATCACTCCTTTTCCGCTCTATTTTTATTTCAGTTAGTCTTTGCTGGAACTGCAGCCACTATTGTTTCAGGAGCTGTGGCTGAACGGGTAAAATTCTGGGCATTTCTGCTATTTAGTTTTTTCCTGGTTGGTTTTATCTATCCCCTAACCGGTCACTGGGTTTGGGGGCACTATGGTTGGCTAACCAAGGCGCTAAAATTTCATGATTTTGCCGGTTCAACTGTAGTCCATAGTGTTGGTGGTATGGCTGGCTTGGTAGGGGCTTGGCTACTAAAGCCACGACAAGGTCGTTTTGGCTACAATTTAAGAACAGATAGATATGAAGGTCTCGAAACTGAAAAGTTCTCTGCCGATAATCTGGGTTTAGCAACCTTAGGCTGCTTAATTCTTTGGCTGGGCTGGTTTGGTTTTAATGGTGGATCAGCAAAGGATCTCGATTATGTAGCCAATACCATCACAACTACCATGATGGCAGCAGCAGCTGGTGGAATATCTAGCGTATTTTTTAGTCCAATTATCCTGGGAAAACCTAGTCTAGCCTCAATTATCAATGGCATTTTAGGTGGGTTGGTGGGAATTACAGCTTCAGCTGCTTTTGTCGATATCAGAAGTGCATTTATAATTGGCTCAATCAGCGGTATTTTTGTCCTTTTAGGCGAATATTTTCTACAAGTTTGGAAAATTGATGACCCCGTTGGTTCGGTTCCTGTTCACCTTTTCTGTGGATTTTGGGGAACGATTGCCTTAGGAATCTTTAGTAGCAATAGTTCTCTGTTGTACTCAGAACTTGATGTATATGACGATCCATTATTACAAGTGTTGTGTCAGTTCTTAGGCTGGCTGATTATTATCATTGTAACAGCTCTCTTGAGTTTAGTAGGTTGGCTATTAGTTAGCCTAATTTTATATTATGCAAGCCAGATCAATGAGCGGATTAGTGGCAAACAACGCCATAGACAACAATTCCGTCAAACCCAATATTTTCAATTGGGAGAATTTATATTAACTATTTTTGAAATTGCTCGTCGAGGGATTAGGGTATCTTTGGAAGAAGAAATCAGTGGTAGCGATGGAGTTTTTTTTAATCCTTAGACTCTGGATTATCAGTAAGTAAATAGCTAAGTCTTGAAAAGTAGGAAATAAAAGAAAGTTATCTTGATTACAACTAGTCTATTAAGTTAGATTAATTAGTTAGTTAACTGTTTGCTAAAAATCCATAAATTTCCTGTTGCCTGTTTCCTGTTAGCACAACTAATGATTTAACAATTTAACAATTGATTAGCCCAAATATTTAGAAGCGGGACAATCATATTTTATTAGATAGTTTTTCAACCAATTAGCATAATTCTCATTATTCCGACCCCATCGACGGAAAAAACGTGGAAGAGATTTTTGTCTAAACTGGTAGTAACGCTGTGATACTTGACAAAGATTTATAGTAGCTTGCTTGAATTCACCTTGACTAGCGAGCTCTTCTATAGCATAAGAAAACTGCAATTGATCTAACATTGACTGACATAGCTGGGGAAAAGCATTATTTTGACTCTTGATCTTTCTAAGTTGCTCTATTTGTTCTTTTCTGGTAGTCAATTGGCGTCTGCATATGTCCTCAGAAGCAAGGTTTTTTAGTTGATCTTCTGCTCTTCTAGCACTAGTACACTGAAATACACCAAAGGTAATGACTAGAAACAAGGCGATCAAGCCACCCCAAAAACTAATAGGTGATGGGATTCTGCTAGCTGATGGGGTAGACAAGGTTGTGGCTTGGTCTGGCTCAAAAGGTACTACAGTTAATCGGTTGGGATCGTCAGTTGTTAGATCTTGGTGTTTGGAATCGTCAGTTGTTAGATCTCGGTGTTTGGGCTTGTCAGTTGTTAGATCTTGGTCTTGAGTAACTGGGGTGATTGGTAGGTTAGGAAAAGCGATGGCGATGGCTTCATCAATAGCGTCTGTGGTCAGCTCAGATGCCAGCCAAAAGTCTGTACTGGTCAACTGTGCTAACTCTTGAGCTACCCAGCTGTGATTAAAAACAGCCTCATAAATACGGTTAGAAACTTTGAGATTTCCCCCCTGGTTAATCACCACACCGGAGTTGAGCAACACTTTTTGTTCCCAACTGTCATTTGCCATCATGACTCCCTGCAAAATCTTCTGATACAGCCGCAGAAATTGTTCTTCGAGCAAGAAACTACGAATATCTTGCAGAAGTTCAGCGGCTTCCTGAGTTTCCCAATTTTCAACGAAGTGAGTTTTGACGAGTTCTTCGACTTTGAGAGCTTCTTCACCAACAGGAATGGGAGATTTAGAGTCAAGGATAACTTGACAAAGCTTCTGGGTCAAAAAAGGCTGAGAGCCAGTCCATGCCAGTACCTCGTCTAACACAACATCAGGGTTGCTCAGATGCTCAGCCAATGCGGGTTTAAATGGTTCGAGGATTTTAGCCACCTCAGGTTTATCCTGCTCAGACGTCATTTAATTCCTTGTGTATTCCAGACTATTTTTCCTTCAAACATATTTTGTGATAGTCTTAAATTTTCGATCAAGATTAACAAGGAATTTCTATGACCTATAAGCCAGGTTATGGGTAAGATATGGGGTGTAAACTACATGTCCACTACATGTCCATTACATCCAACCCCTCTGATGGCATAACCTTTCCCCCATAGGACTTAACTACATCTTCAAACAAGGGCATATCATCCTGTGGGATTCCCACTACTACTACCATTTGGGCATATTCCTCTGCTCCTTCTTCCTTGTATTCTATTTGCTCGAAGGGCAGGTCTGTTGTCCAATCGTCTGAATTGCTATTAATCATAGGGACGTTGGGCAACAGTTCTTCAACTGGGATAGCGCGAGGTTTAAAAGGTAGATCCACGCAAAATCGAGGCAGTGCCTGATGAGAAAAATTAACGAAATCCACGGGATTGGTAAAAACGACCGATACTTGGACTTTCATAATCTATGCTATGGTATTCAATCTATTGAGACTAAGTTGAATTAATACATGATAGCAAAGATGAGCAGTGATACAGCCTCTGAAATGCAGTAATCCCAAATCTGGGTGTAATACCCCCGTTAACCAAACTGGTAATATGAACAGTATGTTGTATCGTAATGAATCAATTTAGGAATTGATGCCTGGTGAATAAAGATGTATCAAGGGGTGTGGTTTACGAGTTCCAGCCTCATCAGATTATTTGCTTAGAGCATGACAATACTCGTTTATACGCTGAAGTCATCGAATTTGTGTCATCCCGACAAATGTGTTGGGTGCGTTCTATGATATTGGTGACCTTAGAGGATAGTCAAGAGCCTTTGGCAGTGGGAACCTCTGAACACCTCACTCTTTACGATCTACGCTCTGGACCGGATTTACTTTGGCCAGCGAGTTTATTACGACTAGCCTTAGATACTGAAGTAATTCCTCTGTTGATTCGGTTAGATGACCCAGATGTCAATGTAGAAAATGACCCTGATGCTCGCCAGCAACTAAGTTATTTTATCTGTGCGGTTTGGCAAGCTTATCCAGACAAGTTTTAAGTTTTGTTAATGGTTAATCGGTCATAGGACTTTGCCAAATCCATGGTGAGCTCATCACGACTTAAGCAGTAGCAAGTCAGAACCCTTAGGAGAGTAAACTAAAGTTGTAGCGGTTTTGCCACATGTAGCTGTCAGAGTTTGCCCCAACCCTAAAAGTTATGCCTAAAAGTCATGGACTAGTTACCAAGCCTCCAATCTTGTCTAGCCTTAGTTTATAACCACTGTTTTTAGTAACTCGGAACGAGCTTTACACGACCAGCATCCATCTCGGACATTAATAATTCCAGTGCTTCGTAATCCACATCAGAGATGTAACCGGTTTGAGTTAGTTCGTAGTTAATTGCATTTTCTATATCAGGAGTCAATTTCCTAATATATAGGGCTTTTTCTACTAGTTGACGAATAACAAATGTAGTTTTCACTATGACTTACCCACAATTCCATATAAATTTATTGTCTTCTGAAACTACTAACCACTATAGTGATTTTTATCTTATTGGTATGTGATCTAAATCACTGATGAGGTGGATTTGTACTCTCTCACATATATATTATAAGCCTTTTTGACTTAACTCAGAAAGCTTAACCTGAACCTAAGAAGCTATGCCGTTTGAAGCCTTAGAGGTATTGAAGTTTAGGCAGTTATAAGCAAATACTGCTTAGTACTACTTGCCTCTACACCCTAGTTAACGTTATACTTCCCTAAAGCTAAACATTTGGCTCAAGCCTATAAAAAAAAGTCTTATATTTTTATGTCAGGGCAGCTCTATTGATTGAACGTAACAAAAATTATTAAAATTTAATCCCTACCTATAGGCATGAACTGAGCCATGCTCATAGCAACTTAGACCATCGGAAATGAAAAATAGATAAATTACTTAACTGTAAATAAAGTAATATATGATACATTTGGATGGTAAGTTTTATGAAGATTTCAAAAACCATTAGCCATCTGTAAAGATTCGGCAAAGTATCTCAGAAGTGGTATGGAATTATAAAAATTCCATACTATCTTCTATATATTCTCTAAAAAATTTTATTGGATTTGACCCAGTGAGGAGTCTACTCATGACACAGGCGACCCTAAGTGCAAAATTACGAATTATTCAACCTTCCGGTCATATTAACGCCTCCAATGCAGTTGAGTTTAAAAGTCAGTTGACAGAAGCTGTGGTGGCTGGTGAGGATTCGGCTTTGTTGGTTGATATGCATCAGTTAGAGTCTCTCGACAGTGCTGGCTTAATGGCCTTAATTCATGCCCTGAAGCTAGCAAGACGTCTAGAGAGGCGCTTTGGTCTTTGCTCCGTAGCTCCTTCAATTCGCATTATGCTGGAGCTAACTAAATTAGATGGAGTGTTTGAGATTTTTGAGAGCCATGAGGCTTTTGCTACAGCCCTCTAGGGGGTTGGAGTAGGTTGGGAAGCTAACTCAATGGCTATGAGTGCAGCAAAATCCTAGGAAATCCAAGGAAGATTAAGTGCTTAAACCGATGACGATGGGAGGAGATAGGGAAATACTAGTCAAGAAATCTGGTGGTTCTCTACTCCCTCACTTCATCACCTTTATCCCCCTATCTCTACCCTGAGTACTGATAAAATGAAAGGTGGATCAGGGCTAACTGCATTGAAAGCAGTAATAAAGTTTCTATGGCAATCACTGTAGAGGAAATATTAACACCAGACATCAACAGACCTGCCCGTTACTTAGGTAACGAGTTGGGAGCAGTCCATAAACCTTGGGAAAAAGCTGAGGTACGCTGGGTATTGACTTATCCAGAAGTCTATGAAGTGGGCGCTTCTAACTTAGGGCATATCATCCTCTACAATATATTGAATTCTCAACCTAGGCAGTTATGCGATCGCGCCTATCTACCCGCCCCAGACTTGGCAGCTAAATTACGTTCGACTCAAACCCCTCTGTTTGCTGTCGAGAATCGGCGACCTCTGAAAGATTTTGATATTATCGGCTTTAGCCTTAGCTATGAATTAGGGGCAACCAACATCTTGGAAATGTTGGATTTGGCAGAAATTCCCCTGACCTGGAAAGACCGTGCTGAGTTTGATATATCGGAAATCCCCCTAATTTTTGCAGGTGGACAAACGGCGACATCGAATCCTGAACCTTATGCGGATTTCTTAGATTTTGTTGATCTTGGGGATGGGGAAGAATTGTTGCCAGAGATTGGCTTAGTAATCGAAGAAGGCAAAGCAGCTGGCTTAAGTCGAGAAGCATTACTCCTGGATTTGGCTCAGATACCAGGGGTGTATGTCCCCCAATTCTATGATATGACTGAGGATGGCTCAGTTAAACCCAACCGCCCTGATGTGCCGAAGCGAATTTTGCGGCGTGTGGCTACACCGATGCCTGCCTATGCTATTGGACTAGTACCCTATATCCAAACGGTTCATGACCGACTCAAGATCGAAGTGCGACGGGGCTGTACTCGGGGTTGTCGCTTCTGCCAACCTGGGATGCTGACTCGACCAGCGCGGGATGTGGAACCGGAAAAAGTGGTGGAAGCTATTGAAGAAGGGATGCGTGCTACAGGGTATAACGAGTTTTCCCTTTTATCCCTGAGTTGTTCGGATTACCTGGCTCTACCAGCGGTGGGGATGGAAATCAAAAATCGTCTTAAGGATCAGAATATTTCCTTGTCCCTACCGAGTCAGCGGGTAGACCGCTTTGATGAAAATATTGCCAATATCCTAGGGGGAAATCGCCAGAGTGGCTTGACCTTTGCCCCAGAAGCAGGAACTCAGCGGATGCGGGATATTGTGAATAAGGGACTGACTAATGAAGAATTGCTCAGGGGAGTAAAGACGGCATTTGAGCAAGGCTGGGAGAAAGTCAAGCTCTATTTTATGATTGGTTTGCCCGGTGAAACGGATGCGGATGTGTTGGGGATTGCGGAAACGGTGCGTTGGTTGCAGCAGGAGTGCCGTGCTAAAGGCAGAAAAACCCTTAAGTTTAACATAACTGTTTCTAATTTTACCCCAAAACCTCACACCCCATTCCAGTGGCATTCCGTATCGACTTCGGAGTTTAAACGCAAGCAGGAATTGCTCAAACAAGTATTTGGTCAGATCAGGGGGGTGAAGGTTAATTACACCGATGTTCGGATTTCGGCCATGGAAGATTTCGTGGGACGGGGTGACAGACGCTTAAGTGCGGTGGTGCGCCGTGCTTGGGAATTGGGGGCAGGGATGGATGCCTGGATGGAAAGCTTGGATCGGGCATTTGCTGCTTGGGAAAATGCGATCGCTTCATCAGGTCTGACCTGGAAATATCGCCAAGTAGAAAGTGGCGAATGGAATGTGATGGCTGGTCTAGAAGAGTTGCAAGTTGAAAGGTTGAAGGTTGAAAGTTCAGATCAACCAGCTAACCTACAACCAGATAACCTACAACCAGCTAACCAACAACCAACTAACCAACAACCAACTAACCAACAACCAACTAACCAACAACCAGCTAACCTTGGCCTTTCGGCCACGCTACGCGAACAACCTTCAACCCTTGATGCCCTTGATGCCCTTGATGCTCCCTTGCCTTGGGATCATATTGATACGGGAATTGATAAGAATTGGCTCAAGGAAGATTTACAACGGGCGTTAGATGCAGCAACAGTACCGGATTGTTCCTTTGATGGGTGTTCTCACTGTGGTGTGTGTGGGATTGATTTTGGTCATAATGTGGTGATTGACCCGCCACAGATTCCGCAATTTGCTGGTCACTTTAAACCCAATACTAATAAGGATCAGCGGGTGCGGGTTTGGTTTGGAAAGTTGGGGGATATGACCTTGTTGGGTCATCTGGATTTGGCAAGTCTGTTTGAGAGAGCAGTAAGACGGGCGTCACTACCAATTCGCTATAGTGGGGGGTTTCGGGCTAATGCTCGGATTATGATTGCTAATGCATTGCCCTTGGGAGCGTCTAGTAGTGGGGAGATTGTGGAGTTTGAGTTAACTGAGAAAATGCCAGTTGAGGAGTTTAGGGAAAGGCTGGTGTCTGAGTTGCCTATAGAGATTCCGGTGTATGGGGTTGAAGCAGTGGATTTGAAGGAACCTGCTGGAACTCAGCTGTTGGAAAAGGCTGAGTATTTGATTCGAGTTGAGGCAATGTCATCGGTGTCTTGGGAAGAGTGGCAGGGTTGGATTGAAGCAATTAAGGGTAGTAAGGAAATTTGGTGGGAGCGGTTTACGAAGTCGGGTAAGAAGCAGTGGGTGAATTTATGCGATCGCTTATTTGACTTCGAGTTGATGGAATCCCAAAGACCTAAAGATGGTGAAGAGGAGGTTGCAGAGTCTGGGGTAGTTTTGCGGTATGTGGGGAGTTGTTTGAATGATGGCACCATGTTGCGACCAGAGCATATTATTTATATGTTGGAGCAGGTGGCGCAGCAGGAGTTTCGTTTGTTGCATGTTCATCGGCAACGGTTGATTCTGCGCAATTGAGACATTTGGTGTTGCTGAATTCAGGTATGATTTGCCCCAAAAGCGATAGTTCATGGTTTAATCATTCATCCTTCTAAGCCATTTGTCGAGCCATCAAATTGGCAAATAACCCTTCCTGATTAAGCAGTTCCTCAAAGGTTCCCTGCTGTACCACTCTCCCAGCTTCCAGCACATAAATACGGTCTGCGTTGCGGATAGTGCTGAGGCGGTGGGCAATTACGATCCGAGTCACTCGCAATTCGTCAATACTTTGACTAACAATGCTTTGAGTGCGGTTATCTAAAGCACTGGTAGCTTCATCGAATATCAATAGTCTTGGTTTTAAGACTAAGGCACGGGCAATTAATAGCCGTTGTCGCTGTCCACCAGAAAGATTGGTACCGCCTTCAGAAATAACGGTGTGCATCCCCATCGGCATGGCTTCAATATCATCAGCAAATCCTGCCATTTTTGCAGCTTCCCAGGCTTCATCCATGGTAACTAAAGCACCACTGGCAATGTTATCGAAGATAGAAGCACTATTAATTCGACCGTTTTGTAGCACTACTCCTAGTTGCCGACGCACAGCTGAGATATCTAGTCCAGATAAGTCTTGACCATCGTAGTAAATGGTGCCATTTTCAGAGGTTTCAAACCCCAACAGTAATCGGATAATCGTGGATTTGCCACTACCAGATGGACCGACTAAAGCAATAAATTCTCCAGGGTTTGCCTGAATAGTAATATTCTCTAAAGTCAAAGGACTATCCTTTCGGTAGCGGAAGCTGACATGATCTAATTTAAGTTGCCCCGAAAGCCGTCCTGGATCCGCTTTGCTTAAGTCTAGTTCTGGTGTAGCTTCCAAAATCGGTTGAGTTCGTTCCCATAAAATACCTATTTCTAAGATATTAATTAGGGTATTGCTTAAATCAGTTGCGCCAGTGATAAAGGTTCCAAAAGCAGTATTAAAGGCTAGGAACGTACCAGTAGATAAACCTTGCCCAGATTGAGATTTGGTAATGGATTGAACAGCCACGGCGAAGATAATCATTTGGCTGAGGGTAGGGAGTATGGTATTGAATACGTTCAGTAAGTCTTCAATTAACTGCGTACTCAGCACCAGCTTAATTTGCTGAGTATAGTATTTAGCCCAGTAGGCAAATGCCCGATTTTCTGCCCCTGCTACCCGGAGTTTAGAAACACCACCAATTAGCTGCACCGTCAGTCCAAAGATTTCTCCTGCTAGCTGTTGCAAGGGCCTTAGCTTGCGTCGGGTTAAAATACCAGAGGTAGTGGTCACAATGATCGCAGTTAATGCCACTCCCAACGGGACTAAGGCTAATTGGGCATCGTAGATGAAGAGCAAACCCAAATTTAAGAGAGAGAAAAAACTGGTGAATAGGGTTTGCATCACTGTGCCACTCAGTCGGTTACGGATCTCAGAAATTGCTGAAGCCCGGGATATTAGGTCTCCAGTGGAATATTGCTGAAAAAAAGAAATTCTTAGGTTTAATAATCGGTCCCAAACAGCGGCTTGGCTGGTAGCTTCGCTAATCGTTTGTAATCTCAAGGTGGCAAGCCCTTGAGCGACTTGAAAGATGGCACTACCAAAGCTAGCTGCTAACAGTCCTAACCCTACCTGTCCTAATAATCCCCGGTCAGCATCGGGAATAGCATTGTCAATCAGAATGGCGGTGGCTTGGGGGGTGACCATTCCCAAAACAGCGGCGGCGACTCCCGTCAACAGAAGGGTGATTAACTCTTTGCTACGACCTCTCAGGGTAAACTGGAGTAAGTCTAGGGCTTTAATGGCTTGATCGGGGAATGACCGATAAAACATATAAGCCATGGGAGCAACGAAACTAGCATTATTGCCATTGACTGGGACACGCTTTCCCGATTCTGGGTCTAGTACCTCATACTCACCCACCCCCATTGGTAGCAGTGCCACAGGTCGATTATCCTCTCGGGTGTAGGCTAATAGAGGCCCATTGTCCTTCTTCCACCAGTAGTCACGCAGAATCACTCGCCGGATCCGAATGCGGGAAGCACGAGCGATCGCTTCTATGGGTTCTCGGACTCGATTCAGGTCTTCTGACTGGGCAGGGGGATTAATTTGAATCCCCATCGCCCTTCCTACAGCACCAGCGGCAATTAACAGGGGGGTTCCCTGTTGAAAACTCTCTTTTAACTGGGGCTT
Organism: Moorena sp. SIO3E8; assembly: GCF_010692445.1. Classification (NCBI taxonomy): domain Bacteria; kingdom Bacillati; phylum Cyanobacteriota; class Cyanophyceae; order Coleofasciculales; family Coleofasciculaceae; genus Moorena; species Moorena sp. SIO3E8. The sequence goes on from NZ_JAAHHM010000026.1 coordinate 14,629, forward strand.
GATCACAGATGCTAGTTCTGCAATCGCTTCCGTAGTAACTTGATGATTGAGGCGTTCCCGTTCTTGGAACTGAGTCAGTTTTTGAGCTGATTCTGTTTGTTCGAGTTTAGCTAGGTAGTGGTAGAGGTTACTGTATAGCTGATCCAGATGGGACTGTAGGGACTCCCAACTGTAAACTGCTGAGGTATCCAATACTGTAGACGGAGTAACCACACCAGGGAAGATGGAAAATCCCTCAATCCATTTCTCGGTCAACTTAATGATGTCTTGGGAAATCAGCGTGGCTGTTTTACCATTACTATTCCCTTTTAGTTCTATGTCTGTAGTGGTTAACTGACAAACTGTTGCTTCTTCAATTGCCACAGCAAGCATGGTGTAGGGCTTGTCTTGGGCATTCGCCCCCATCCCAAACAAAGCCTCACCCACTCCCAGGCTGAATAGATAACGGCGTCGCCCCTCTAGAACACCATCGTTACGCTCAACGGCAAATATAGCAATAGAACCGGACTTAATCAGCCAAAGCTTCTTTAGCTCATCCAACAGTAGGGGACGATTCCCTTTCACTACCAATTGAGGATTACCGGTTACAGAATCCACGAATCTCTCTTCTATTGATGGGATCCCATGACCAAGGGGTAAATCTAAGCCAAAGGATGCGATCGCACTAGTCAAAGGATGCGATCGCACTCACCGAGTCTAACACTATTAGCCTAAGACCTAACACCCAAAACCTAACACCTATCAAGGGTGATATCTAATTGCCAAAAGCGAGCATAAAAATACGATAGAGATAAAAAGGAGTAGTGGGATTGAGCTACGGAAAAAAGCACAAATAGAAGCCAAAGGTGGGAAAGTTGGTACAGTAATAGGACTTACGCAAATACCTCAATTTAACGCTACCTGTAGGGTGGTAAAAACCTTCCCCACCCTACCCATGGAGTCTGTGCGTAAGTCCTGAGTAATCTAATTTTTAGACTTAACCCCAGAATAAGCGACATTAATAGAAATCCAATTAGCCCTCTCTCGCCATCTCTTGGAGAAGCAAAAAAAGCTTAACAGGATGTCTTTATGGGCAGAAAAGATTCATGGAATCCAGCGGTTGATTGCCCTGAAAAGAAGCAATAGCTCTGTATCTATTGAGCTATTGACCCAAGCAATATTGTCTGATGGTGTAACACCAACTGAGATTGGACAACTTATTTCTAGTGATAGGGGAATATTGATCAATATGGGCATAAAAGTCATGGAGGGATGATCCATGGGATCCCTTCTTTACTCCCTGAAGCTTGGTTGCGTTCGCTAGCCAACGCCCTTCGGGCTAATCGCATTACTACCGTCTCAACGTCTTCGTGATCCCATGACTATTTGCTAAACCAACGTGATCAAGATGCGATCGCATTACAAAAGCCTTAAGCCAACTTAGAATGGGTGATTGCATAACCATTAGCTTAACCAAGTTACCTTGAGATGTGATTCCACTCACTCATATCAAAACCTAATACCTAAAACCTAATAGCTAACTAAAAAATGACTATTGAACTTTTGTCCCACCTAACCGGACGAAACCTCACTCAAGACAATATAACACCGCCTGTGAGGTTTTTAGCTGCCCTAGTAACCCTTGGGATGGGAGTCATGTATGCTGATGGCGTTGTACAGGACGAAGAAAAGCAGCTACTAGAGAAAACCATTGAGCGATTAGTACCCCCCCAGAGGGATGTCCGTCAATTGGTGCAGCGTTTGCTTTGTGGACTAGAGAAGAATCCGGTTTATCAAAATCCTCAGCAGTGGTTGAAGCTAACTACTTCCCTGTCTGAGTCAGAGCGAATTTTGCTCCTTAACTTTTGCTATGCCATGTCAGCGGTGGATGGGACGATTGACCCCAATGAAAGCCAGTATTTACAGCTAGCCTCAAATTCCCTAGGCATTGATTCCCGCTACCCAGTGCTGATGGAAGCTTGGTTCAAGGGTGAGGAATTTCCAGATCAGTCGGTTTGGAAAGAGTTGCAATCAAAGCTGCAACCAGAAAAGTTTGAGGCTTTAGGTATTCGACTGGTAAATCAGCAAGTTGTTGAATACTTGTCTCGTCTGGTGGGAAGGCAACTCAGTGTACTAGATATTACACCAACCATGATTTTTGTGGTAGCCTTGGTCACTATTTCTTTGGAAGTAATGTTGGCGGATGGTCAAGTGGTAGAAGAAGAAACACAGCTGCTGGCAAAAACTATTGACCGCTTAACGCCTCCCGAGGAGGATGATTTGCGTCAATTGGGGCCGTTCTTAATCGGACTTCTGCTTAGGCAAGTTAAGCGGAACCCTACTGCGTCTAATTGCCCCGAATGGTTAACTTTGACTAAGCCTCTAAGCGATGCTGAGAAGCTACTCCTGTTGTGCTTTGCTTATGATATGTCAGCGGCGGATGGGGAAATTGACCCTACTGAGCAGGACTATTTACACATAGTGGCTAAGCATCTGGGGATTGATGTTAGGTATACAGCAGTCCTGGAGGCAGGATTTAGGGATGAAGATATTCAGGATGAACAGGCTTGGGAGGAGTTGCGCTCCCAGCTCCATCCGGATCAGTTTCAGTATCTGGATATGGTATTTGTAGATGCGGCTAGATATATCCTCGATTGCCTGGAAGTATGTAGCTTGTGATGGAAAACTCCTGATGGTTGAAGGTATTGATCTAGCTAACAATTATTATTTCTAATCCTGCCATTAGGCATAATAGTGTTACAGAAAATAGCATCATTTAAGTCAGCCTTAGCTAATTTAGCCTTTTTAAGATTAGCATGGCTCAAATTAGCCTCACTCAAATCAGCATCATGAAAGTCAACACCTTCTAAATTGGCATAACTTAGGTTGGCGGCTCTCAAGTCACTATTATACAGTCTTGCACCACTCAAATTAGCATGACTAAGGTTAGCGCCAGACATTTCTTCATAACCTAGGTTAATATTTTTCAAGTCCAAACCGCTTAAGTCAGCCTCTGCACAAATAAAGATCGCTCCTGCTTTTGATGGGTTAAATCCAGTCGGAAACTCAGTGCATGATGTATAGATAGCTTTGGTAAAATTTATACTATTAAGGTCAGCTTTTTTCCAGCCATCAACCCCTAGCATACGGGAATAACTGAAGTTAGCATTGCTCAGGTCAGAATCACCTAGGTAAACCTCACATAAGGTAGCATAACTGAAATTTACATCCCTGAGCTTACTACCAGCCATATAGATTACAGATAAATCAGCATAACTGAGATCAGTACCACTAAAGTCGCAGTTTTCCAAGTTTGATTCAGACGCTACTAGATGACTCAAGTTAGCCTTAGTGAAGTTGGAATTTTCGATAGTGGTTTCGTATAGGTAAGCATTCCTCAAGTTAGCATGACTTAACTCCACATCATCCCAACTAGCTTCCTCTAAATCAGCATTACTCAAGTCAGCATAATTTAGACAAACACCCTTGAGGTTAGTACTTTTCAAGTTAGCCTTTTTAAAATTAATACCAGAAAAATCTCTTTCACCGGCTTCGTAGCGTTTTAGGAATTCATCACGATTCATAGTATGCCCCTTATTTGTTTAATCTTAGATAGTAATCATCCTGATTATAACGTATTTATTTATGATTTTGGTTAATTATTATTACGGCGATTTGCATAACTATAAGGTACACATAATTGTTTTCTCTATTCCCTATTCCCTGCTCCGAAGTCCCTGCTCCGAAGTCCCTAAAAACCAAGAATTTTGTACCTAACTGAATTGCAAAGCGCTGTAATAGTTAATGGTTTTATAGCGTTTATCATAGCTATGAGGTACACATTATTTTTTCCCTCTTCCCTCTTCCCTCTTCCCTCTTCCCTCTTCCCTGCTCCGAAGTCCCTGCTCCGAAGTCCCTGCTCCGAAGTCCCTAAAAACCAGAGATTTGTACCTCATGGGTATAAGACTTGCTATAGTACTTAATGCTATCAAGCTTAATCTAAGGGTGCCTAATCCTTAATTTTTAATTCCTCATCCTTGATTGCTCATCCTTAATGTGCCGATAAGCAATCAAATCTCCTAGCCCAGGGGTTTGATGAAGTTGCTCCCAACTCCATAAACTCGACGTAGTCATAACGAGTTTGGGTTATTTTGGCAGAACAGAAAAAGAAAGGTTACTTTAGTTTTATATCGATTTGCTTTGCTGTCAGGTTACAAAATAGTTGATTTTTGATTAGGCTCACATTAAGAGTGAAGAATACCGACAGAAAGTAGAAGCGATTGGTCCTCAAACCATTCAAGCGATCGCACAAGCAGGTCCGGAAATGCAGGCAAGACTTCTAGAAGCACTTGGTATCCAGAGTGTTTTGATTACCGATGGCAAAAATCCCATCAATCTATTTGGCGCAGCTAATGGTCTGATTACTCCCCCGACTTCTAACTAAGTGCATCTGTGTTTGCTGCGCGCTGTGTCTGCTGCGTGCTGGCACGGTTTCCCTTATACACCGATAGACTGAGAACCCAACGCTATCTTACCGGTCTATCTTATCGGTCTATCTGTGTCGAAGGTTGAGAGTTGAGGTGTTGCTCGACTCTGTTAATGACCCCTAGTAGGAGAAAGAGACCAAATACTACAGCAACACCGATAGCAGTCCACTTGAAAAAAACTAACTTTGGCCGACCTTTAGCTGGATAACCACAACTGAGGCAAATTTCATCGTTGGTGCTGGTTAAAGACCCACAAACGTTACACTGTTCTAAAGCCATAGTTCTTGGAAATCTCTACCGTCATAAGATAACTGAAAAAATTATCAGGTGGGTAGAGTACTTTGAGCCTTCGTTACCAACTCCTTGATCCCCAAGTTGCTTAGTTCAAGTGGGTAGGTTACAAAAAAATCAGGGCACAAGGGAAAACCTCCAGGTATGAAGCCTGTGACCAATAACCGATTACCCATTCCTAATCATGGCCTCAGGACACAATTTAATTCTGGATCTAACCACAGTTCTAGGGGCTTCTGCTTTGGGAGGCTACCTTGCCAATCGGCTACGTCAACCTGTACTTTTAGGCTATTTAGCCAGTGGTTTATTGGTTGGTCCGTTTGGTCTTAAACTCGTAGGCGAATTAGAACAAGTCAAATCCCTAGCTGAAATTGGGATTGTTTTTTTGTTATTCACCTATGGGGTAGAATTTTCTCTATCCCAGCTTAAACGATTTAAAGATATTGTCCTGAAAGGGAGTTTACTGCAAATTAGTCTCACTATTACCCTAGTTGCAGTTTTAGCCAATGGACTTGGTTGGGTTGATGGATTTACTCCGGGAATAATGCTCGGATTCATCATCTCCCTTTCCTCTACCTCAGTAGTTCTTAAAACCCTGATGGAGAGAGGAGAAACCAATACCCTTCATGGTCAAGTGATGCTGGCAATTTTGATTGCTCAAGACCTTAGTTTAGGTCTGATGTTAGCCGTCATCCCCGCCCTTCAACAGCCCTCAGATATTGGCTCAGCGTTAGTTGTTGCTTTACTCAAAGCGTTGGTGTTTTTAGCTGCTGCTCTAGCCGCCGGTCGCTGGATAGTTCCCCATCTCATTAAATATATTGCCCGCACTGAAAACAGTGAGTTATTTCTGATCACAGTAATTGCCCTGTGTTTAGGAATTGCTTTGATTACTGCTGGACTTGGTCTATCCGTTGAAATGGGAGCCTTTGTGGCAGGATTAATGATGGCTGAAATTGATTATGCTGACCAAGCAGTTGCCAAAATAATCCCCCTTAAAGACACATTTGTATGTCTATTTTTTGCATCCATAGGAATGCTCATTGAGCCGGAAGTGCTGCTCGATAACTTCGGCATAATTATCGGTTTAGTGATGTTAGTAATGGGGGGTAAAGCAGCCATTATCCTACCGATTGTGCTGAAATTTGGCTATTCCTTTAAAACGGCTTTTATTGCTAGTTTTGGTCTCAATCAAATTGGAGAATTTTCCTTTGTCTTAGCAGTGGTTGGCTTTGAGTTAGGATTTATCACTAGGGATCAGTATCTACTCCTGGTGGGAACTACAGCCATTACCCTAGTCCTGACACCCATGTGGCTAAGATGGTCTCCCCGAATAGCAGACCACCTGGTAAATCTGCCGTTTCTGAAAAGCTACCTGCGTCAGTTTCAGGGTACTAAAGCTTTGTCAATTCCAGAAACGATTTGTAATCATGTGGTAGTGGCTGGCTATGGACGAGTTGGGCGAGTACTGGTCAACATCCTGCGCAATCAAGGGCATGAGGTACTAGTGATTGAAAATAGCGAAGCTGCTATTCAACGCTTGAGACATGAGAAAATTCCCTATATGTTTGGGGATGCTCACTCGGAACTGGTGTTAGAAAAAGCCCATCTAGAAAAAGCTAAAGCCCTAGCCATTGCCCTACCCGATCCTGGCAGTACCCGCTTGTTGCTCAAACGTGCCCTCAAGTTTGCCCCAGGACTGGATATCGTGGCTCGTTCTCACAAAAATAGCGAAATTGACCTACTCACCCAGTTAGGGGCGCGGGAAGTAGTGCAACCAGAATTTGAGGCAGCATTGGAAATGGGAGCCCATGTGCTAGTAGCACTGGGAGAAACCCAAGGTATGATTCAGTCGGTGATCAATCGGATTCACCAAGACCGCTATTTGAGTGTACGACCTGAACAAGCTACCTATTCAAAGCAGCAAGACATCACTGATGTTGCTCAAGAACTTGACAGTGAGTGGGTGACTTTGACTCAAACTTCCCGTCTAGATTGGGTAACTCTGGCAGCATCAGATATCCGTAACGTGACTGGGGTAACAGTTTTGACAATTCAACAAGGTCATGATATTGTCCACTACCCACAAGGTAAGATGACGTTGCGTTCAGGGGATCGATTGCTAGTTGTTGGGGAACCGGAAGAATTAGCCGCGTTTAGAGACTGGATCGAAAGTCGCAGTTTCCTTAGTGAGGGATCTAAGCATTGGGTAACTTTGGTAGAGAATTCAAGTTTGGTGGGTATGAAGCCAATTGATCTCCAGCATCAATACAATTTGATGGTTCAGGCGTTACGTAGACAAGGGAAACTATATAATCCGGTGGATGAAGCTGGAGTATTGCAGGTGGGGGATTGTGTGTTGTTGTCTGGGGAATGGGATGAGGACTGAATTCTTTGGTGCGCGATCGCATCCTTCGAGCTCCGAATCCCCCGATTTCACATAAATCCATACAGCAAGGAAATTTTTGTCAAACTAATTCTCAAACTAACTAGACACCCTTAGCAAAATACTATATACTATATAATAGTGGCATTATGACAGTTGCTTAATCAGCAACTGAATAGCTGCGTGTGCTGTGGGCTGAGAAATAGGTTCGAGGCAAGACAATATACACAGCATACCAGGCGTTTGTTTGGCATCAGGGCTAAAGTAGGTCAAAGACAGTTAGGTATAAACAACTCCCATCAGTTCTTGGGTCTGCTTTAGGTCAATCAGTGCTTACACTTTCGTGGATCAAGGGATACTGAGTTATTAACAACTTAAGTCCCAGCGAAGTCAGGCGAGTTTAATAGCCTTTTCTGACAAGTAAACGCAATTGAACGAGAATCTAGCTTGAACATCATGCCGAGCTAGATAAAAGTGGGCTCTCTGCTTATTTTTTGAGGAGAGGTTTATCCACTATAAATAGTGACCAGGTTGATAATGACCAGGTTTGTGGCACAAAGGGAATTCAGGTTCTTGAATATCCCTGCTGCCAGACTGCTGCAATGTCTACAAAGGAGAAACCAGTGTCTGTCGGTATCCTCGGTACCAAACTCGGTATGACCCAAGTGTTCGATGATGAAGGAAGAGCGATTCCTGTAACCGTCGTCAAAGCTGGGCCATGCACTGTGACCCAAATAAAAACCAACCAGACAGATGGCTACAATGCCATTCAAATTGGTTATGACCAAGTCAAGCCTAAGGCAATTAATAAGCCTGAAATAGGACACTTGGCTAAATCTAGCGCCCCACCCTTACGCCACCTACGTGAGTACCGCGTGGATGATACCAGTAAGTTTGAACTGGGTCAGCCAGTCAATACCGATATGTTCAGTATTGGTCAAATTGTCGATGTCAGCGGTAAAAGCATTGGTCGCGGGTTTGCGGGTTATCAGAAACGTCACAACTTCAGGCGAGGACCGATGGCTCATGGTTCCAAAAACCACCGCCTCCCAGGTTCCACTGGAGCAGGGACAACCCCTGGTCGTACCTATCCAGGTAAGAAAATGGCTGGTCGTTACGGCGGTACCAAGGTGACAATTCGCAAACTTGAAGTAGTCAAGATAGATGCAGAGCGCAATTTGCTAGTGATTAAAGGTGCAGTTCCCGGTAAACCAGGGACACTCTTGAGCATTGCACCCACTAATAAAGTCGGACGTTAGTCACAAGGAAAAAGCAATTAGCTCCCTCATCGTTAGGTGTAAGCCTGATGATGTATATGTAACTGTTTATTTTTACTAGTAGCACCCCCTGAGTGCTTAAAAGCTAAAAGCTAATTGCTAAACGCTTGATCCCTAAGAAGGAGAGAACAAATGGTAGATTGTTCAGTGCGAAACTGGCAAGGGGAAGAAGTAGGGCAGGCAACACTCCAGATGCGAGTTGCCAAAGAAGAAAACGCTGCCCACATTGTTCACCGGTCACTGGTTAGACAAATGGCCAATGCTCGTCAAGGCAATGCTTGTACAAAAACTCGTTCCGAAGTTAGAGGTGGAGGACGCAAACCTTGGCGACAAAAGGGAACCGGTCGTGCTCGTGCTGGTTCGAATCGTTCACCCCTATGGCGTGGTGGTGGTGTGATCTTTGGTCCGAAACCCAGAGACTATAGCCAGAAAATGAACCGCAAAGAGCGTCGCTTGGCTCTAAGAACAGCGTTTATGAGTCGAGCAGAGGATTTGATTGTGGTAGAGGAATTTGTTGAACAACTACCACGACCCAAGACCAAGGATGTGGTGGCAGCCATTGGTCGGTGGGGAATTGAGCCTGAGTCAAAAGTTCTCCTAATCCTGGCCCAGCCAGAAGAAAAGGTTTATTTGTCAGTCCGTAACCTAGCAACTGTCAAGTTGATTTATGCCACCAACTTGAATATCTATGATATCCTTGACGCTGATAAAATCGTGACCACTAACACAGCTCTTGCCAAAATTCAGGAGGTTTACAATGACGGAGTATAACCCCCGTGACCTTGCTGATTTGGTGATTCGCCCAATTGTGACTGAAAAGGCGACCCTACTGATGGAGCAGAACAAGTATGTCTTTGATGTGATTATCAAAGCGACAAAGCCACAAATTAGAGCCGCGATTGAAAGTCTTTTTGAAGTGAAAGTAGTGGCAGTAAATACCCTACGTCCGCCACGTAAAAAGCGTCGAGTGGGAAGATTTGTAGGTTACAAAACCCAGTACAAACGGGCGATTGTTACCCTAGCTCCAGGAGATTCGATTACTCTATTCCCAGACGTATAAAACTGGCTAATTGCTAATTGCTAATTCTTAATTTGGTTAATTGCCAATTGGTAGATTGTCAATTGTTAAGACAAACTAGTCAAGACAAACTAGTCAAGACAAACTAAGTAAAAAATACTTGTTATGGGCATCCGTAGCTATCGACCATACACCCCAGGCACTCGTCAGGGTACTGTCTCAGACTTCGCTGAGATTACTCGGACTGAGCCAGAAAAATCCCTAACCAAGTCTAAGCATCGAAAAAAAGGTCGCAATAATCGCGGTGTTATTACCTGTCGCCATCGCGGTGGCGGACATAAGCGTCTATACAGGGTAATTGACTTCCGCCGGGATAAGCACAATATTCCAGCAAAAGTGGCAGCAATTGAGTATGACCCCAATCGGAATGCTAGGATTGCGCTGCTCTACTATCAAGATGGTGAAAAGCGATATATCCTGCATCCTGTGGGTTTGGAAGTTGGGTCCTCCATTATATCTGGGCCTGACTCTCCCATCGAAATAGGCAATGCCTTGCCCCTAAAGGATATTCCCTTAGGCACCAACGTGCATAACGTTGAACTGATACCAGGGCGAGGAGCACAGATTGTTCGTGCTGCCGGGGCAACTGCTCAAGTGCAAGCAAAAGAAGGTGACTATGTCACCCTAAAGCTGCCGTCTAGTGAAGTCAGGATGTTGCGTAAAGAATGCTACGCCACTATTGGACAGGTCGGTAATGTTGAAGCCAGAAACTTGAGTTTAGGCAAAGCTGGTCGCAATCGACATAGAGGCCGTCGTCCCCAAGTACGGGGCAGTGTAATGAACCCGGTAGATCACCCCCATGGCGGTGGTGAGGGTAGAGCTCCTATTGGTAGAAGTGGTCCAGTGACCCCCTGGGGGAAACCAGCCTTAGGAGCCAAAACTCGTAAGGTCAAAAAGCAAAGTAGTTCTTTAATTGTCCGGCGTAGGCGCAAATCCTCTAAGCGAGGGCGCGGTGGTCGAGATTCTTAAGGAGTTGAACGTTAAAGTTAGCAGGTTAAAGGTTGTAAATAACAATTACTAACTACCAACTAGCAACTATTAACTACCAACTAACAACTAAAAATTAACGAGCGTTGAATTATGGGTCGTTCATTAAAAAAAGGTCCTTTTATAGCCGATAGTCTTCTGACTAAGATTGAAACCTTGAATGCTAAAGGCGAAAAACAGGTGATTAAAACCTGGTCAAGAGCCTCGACCATTGTGCCCCAGATGGTTGGTCACACCATTGCCGTTCATAACGGGCGGACACATGTACCAGTTTTTATCAATGAGCAGATGGTAGGTCATAAGCTGGGCGAATTTGCCCCGACTCGAACATTTCGGGGACATGTTAAGGATGGTAAGGCCCGTCGTTAAAGTGATTAGTTCAGTAGTTAGTAGCTATAAAGAAAGCAAATGATGGAACGATGGCGATAGACACTACAGCAGAAACTAAAGCGATCGCACGCTACATTCGGATGTCTCCAAGTAAAGTGAGGCGAGTACTTGACCAAATTCGGGGGCGTTCCTATCGGGAAGCTCTGATCATTCTGGAATTCATGCCCTACCGGGCTTGTCAACCAGTCTTGAAAGTACTACGCTCCGCTGTTGCCAATGCTGAACACAATGCAGGGATTGACCCAGCTAGCTTATACATCACTAAAGCTTTTGCGGATATGGGACCAAGCTTGAAGCGGTATCGACCAAGAGCTCAAGGTCGTGCTTATCAGATTCGCAAGCCAACCTGTCATATCACGGTAGCTGTTTCTCCAGAAGTAGATGATTAGTTAGTGAGTTGATTGAGCATTACCAAGAGTGAACACCAATAGCGCTATGGCTCGATAAGAGGGAAAGAAAAGAACAGTGGGACAGAAAATACATCCAATTGGTTTTCGGCTAGGTATCACGCAAGAGCATCGCTCTCGCTGGTTTGCCGACTCAAAGCGTTATCCGCTTCTGTTGCAGGAAGATTACCAAATCCGACAATATGTTGACAAAAACCTCAATAATGCTGGAATTTCTGACATCCGGATTGAGCGCAAAGCTGACCAGATTGATTTAGAAATTCATACAGCTCGACCTGGGGTAGTTGTTGGTCGTGGTGGCAGTGGTATTGAGTCTTTGCGTGTCGGTCTGCAAAAATCCCTGGGCAACAATCGTCAGATTCGCATCAATGTCGTGGAAGTATCACGGGTGGATGCAGATGCTACCCTAATTGCCGAGTACATTGCTCAACAGCTAGAGCGCCGAGTTTCCTTCAGACGAGTGGTTCGTCAAGCAATTCAGCGGGCTCAGCGGGCTGATGTCCAAGGCATTAAAGTTCAGGTAGGTGGTCGGTTAAATGGAGCTGAAATTGCCCGAACCGAGTGGACTCGTGAAGGACGAGTGCCCCTCCATACCCTCCGGGCAAATATTGACTATTCCTACAAAACAGCCCAAACCATTTATGGAATTTTGGGCATTAAAGTTTGGGTTTTCAAAGGGGAAGTGATTCCTGGTCAAGAAGAAAAGCCTACCCCTAACACAGCTCAACCTCGTCGCCGTCAGCCAAAACGCCGCCAGCAGTTTGAAGACCGCTCAAATGACTAGTGATGACTCACTAGTATGAATGAAAATTGCTTGCTTGTTAATTGTCAGTTTTCAATTTTCGATTTTCAATTAACAAAGAACAAATTATGTTAAGTCCAAAAAGAACAAAATATCGCAAACAGCACCGGGGACGAATGAAGGGTATGGCCACTCGTGGCAGTACCATTAACTTTGGTGATTATGCCCTGCAAGCCACAGAACCAGCTTGGATTACCTCCCGCCAAATCGAAGCAGGTCGTCGGGCAATGACGCGCTACGTTCGTCGTGGTGGCAAAATCTGGATTAGAATTTTCCCAGATAAACCAGTCACCATGCGTCCCGCAGAAACTCGTATGGGTTCTGGAAAAGGTTCCCCAGAGTTTTGGGTAGCAGTAGTTAAACCAGGTCGGATTATCTATGAAATCGCTGGGGTAAGCGAAGAGGTTGCTCGGGAAGCCATGCGTCTGGCGGCTAACAAATTTCCCATTAAATTGAAGTTCATTTCTCGTGAAGGGGAAAAGGTATAAGCTATGGCTCTGCCCAAGATAGAAGATGCTAGAAGCCTGAGCGATGCCGAACTAGAGCAGGAAATATTAGCAGCTAAGCGTCAGTTGTTTGACTTGCGCCTGCAAAAGGCAACCAAACGTTTAGAAAAACCTCACCAGTTTAAGCATCTTAAGCACCGAATCGCTCAGCTAATGACAGTAGAACGAGAACGCCAACTCGCTAAACAAAAAGAATCAACAGATATCTCACAAAGTGATACCCCACAATCAGAACAAAGTGATACCCCACAATCAGAATCAGAAGCATAAGGAATAGTATGGCAGCAAAAGAGAGAGTTGGCCTGGTGGTCAGCGACAAAATGGACAAAACTGTGGTGGTGGCTATTGAAAATAGGTCTCCCCACCCAAAGTACGGCAAAATTGTTGTGCGTACCAAGCGATACAAAGCTCATGATGAGGAAAATAAATGTAAAGAAGGCGATCGCGTTCGGATTAAAGAAACACGACCACTGAGTCGTACCAAACGCTGGATGGTTGCTGAAATCGTCAGTAGTTCCTCAAAATAGCGAGTTAACCCTAGTCGATGTGGGTTCTCCACGACCTACAAATGTGCGTGAGATCTCGGAAGAAAATCCTTTTGGAATTGGAAACAAACCCAAGGTTTAACTCATAACTCGTTTAAATCATAACTGATTACTCTATTAGAGGAGGGACACTGATGATTCAACAAGAGAGCTACCTAAACGTTGCTGACAACAGTGGAGCCAGAAAAATAATGTGCATCCGCGTTATTGGTGCAGGAAATCGGCGCTACGGTGGTGTGGGTGATGTAATTATTGGTGTGGTCAAGGATGCCATTCCAAATATGGGTGTCAAAAAGTCAGATGTAGTTAGGGCTGTGATTGTGCGCACCCGCAAGGGGCTACGTCGGGAAAGCGGTATGAGTATTCGCTTTGATGACAACGCAGCAGTAATCATAAACGCAGATGGCAATCCCAGAGGTACCCGCGTTTTTGGCCCTGTAGCACGGGAACTGCGAGAGAAAAACTTCACAAAAATTATATCCCTTGCTCCGGAGGTACTCTGATGGTAGGTACAAGCAAGAAGGCACAAACTGATACCCCATTACGCTACAAAATGCACGTTAAAAAGGGCGACACGGTACAAGTGATTGCCGGTCGAGATAAAGGCAAAATTGGAGAAATTTTGCGGACGCTACCCAAAATTAGCAAGGTAGTAGTCAAAGGAGTTAACGTCAAAACTAAGCATGTCAAGCCTCAACAGGAAGGTGAGAAAGGTCAAATTGCTACGTTTGAATCTCCAATCCATAGCTCCAACGTCATGCTTTACTCGAATAAAGAAAAAATTGCTAGCCGCATCTGCTATACCTTTACCGACGATGGTCGTAAGGTCCGGATGCTCAAAAAAACTGGTGAGATTATTGACTAATTAGTCCCTAGTGCTTAATCCTGAGTCCTCAGTACTCAAAAAAGTAACAAAAAAATTACTCTTGGCAGTTACTAATGGCTAATGGTCAATGACCAATGACTAATAACTAATGACAATTGCCCTGACCAAGCCCAGGGAAATCAAAGGAAAAAAACTATGACAAAAGGGTTAAAAATCCTATACCAGGAAACAATAGTCCCCAAATTAAAAGAGCAATTCGGTTACAAAAACATTCATCAAGTACCGAAATTAGTCAAAGTTAGTCTTAACCGAGGATTAGGAGAGGCATCTCAAAATGCCAAGGCTCTGGAATCGTCGGTAAGCGAAATTGCCATCATCACCGGTCAAAAACCGGTGGTCACACGAGCAAAACAAGCGATCGCGGGTTTTAAAATCCGTGCCGGGATGCCTGTTGGTGTCACGGTTACCCTCCGTTCAGAGCGTATGTACTCCTTTCTAGAGCGGCTAATTAACTTAGCCCTGCCAAGAATTCGGGACTTTCGGGGTCTTAGCCCTAGAAGCTTTGACGGTCGTGGTAACTACACTCTTGGGGTGCGAGAGCAACTCATTTTTCCAGAAGTAGACTACGACAGTATCGATCAGATTCGTGGTATGGATATTACCATAGTCACCACTGCCAACACTGACGAAGAAGGTCGCGCCTTACTCAAAGAGATGGGAATGCCTTTCCGGGATAAATAAGCCTGTAATCATAGGAAGGAACAATGCCGGCAAACGACACAATTGCAGATATGCTGACCCGCATTAGAAATGCCTGCTTGGTTCGGCATCAAACAACAAATGTACAATCAACTAAAATGACCCGGGCGATTGCCCAAGTACTCAAAGAAGAAGGCTTTATTACTGATTTTGAGGAAGCAGGCGAAGGGGTCAAAAGATACTTAGTTGTTTCCCTAAAATACAAGGGCAACAATCGCAAACCAATTATCAGATCCCTGAAGCGGGTGAGTAAACCGGGATTGCGAGTTTACTCCAACCGTAAAGAACTGCCAAGAGTCTTGGGAGGGATTGGGATTGCTATTATCTCTACTTCTAATGGCATCATGACCGACCGGGAAGCAAGGCGTCGGGGAATTGGTGGTGAAGTTCTGTGTTACGTATGGTAAAGGATGAAGGATGAAGGATGAAGGATCTACTAAGAGCAGTCAGCTGACTCGCTACTTACAAATCTAAGCTTGTCAGCTATCAGCTGAAAGCCCCTGTAGATTAGAGCATCAGTTCGATGAATAATCAGCTCAATATGCCAAACGGTCCGATAACAACCTAGGATTGATCGGATTAGCTGATTAACCAATTCATGACATAGTTCATACTTCATACTTCATACTTTATAGTTCATACTTCTTTAGTTAGGAGGATAATTTTATGTCACGTATTGGCAAGCGCCCTATACCAATTCCCAGTAAAGTTACTGTAAAAATAGACGGTCAACAGGTGAAGGTCAAAGGTTCCAAAGGTGAACTGGATTGGGTTTTGCCAGATACAATTAAAGCTGAGCAAGTTGGTGAAACTGTAGAGGTTTCCCGGCGCGAAGAAACCCGAACCGCCCGTGAAAGTCATGGTTTGTCTCGCACTCTGGTGGCCAACATGATTGAGGGAGTATCCAAAGGCTTTGAAAAACGTTTGGACATTCAGGGAGTCGGTTATCGAGCTCAAGTGAAAGGTCGAAATCTAATTTTAAACGTTGGTTACAGCCAGCCAGTGGAGATCGTTCCTCCTGAGGGGATTGAAGTCAAAGTTGAAAACAACACCAACGTCATTGTCAGTGGCATCAACAAAGAAGTTGTAGGCAACACAGCTGCAAAAATTCGTGCAGTTCGACCCCCAGAAGTCTATAAAGGTAAAGGCATTCGATATGCCGGTGAAGTAGTAAGACGTAAAGCTGGTAAAGCAGGTAAGAAGTAAACTATGAAACTTACTCGAAAAGAATCTATACGACACAGACATAGGCGGGTACGCCGGAAAGTCAGTGGTACTGCTGAACGCCCAAGATTAGCTGTGTTTCGCTCTAATGAGCACATTTATGTGCAAGTTATCGATGACAATCAGCAACATACCATAGTGGCAGCTTCAACGTTAGAACCAGCTCTGAGATCTGAACTCAAATCTGGAGCCACTTGTGAAGCCTCAGCTAAAGTGGGTCAGTTGGTGGCCGAGCGAGCACTAGAAAAAGGTCTCAAGAAAGTGGTCTTTGACCGTGGAGGCTACCTATATCATGGTCGTGTCAAAGCTTTAGCAGAAGCTGCTCGTGAAGCAGGGCTAGATTTTTAGTAAATGCTAATTAAAAATTGACAACTGAAAATTGCAATTAACAGTTAAAAATTAGCAACGATCAATTAGCTAATCTTTGATAAATTACTATCATGATTTAATCTATAGCGAACTATGGCAAATCGTAGAAAAAGCAACCGCTCTAAAGAAAAAGAAAGTACTTGGCAAGAGCGGGTTATCCAAATCCGCCGCGTTAGTAAGGTGGTCAAAGGGGGCAAAAAATTGAGCTTCCGCGCCATCGTAGTTGTAGGTAATGAAAAAGGTCAGGTGGGGGTTGGTGTAGGCAAAGCCAGTGATGTAATTGGTGCTGTCCGTAAAGGAGTTGCTGATGCTAAAAAGCAACTCATTGATGTACCCTTAACCAAAACTAATTCCATTCCTCACCCATCTAGAGGTAGGGCTGTGGGAGCAAAAGTGATCATGCGACCTGCGGCTCCCGGAACTGGTGTTATTGCTGGTGGTGCTGTGCGCACAGTACTTGAGTTAGCTGGAGTTAAAAATGTCTTAGCTAAACAGCTTGGTTCCAATAACCCCCTCAATAATGCTAGAGCAGCAATCAACTCTCTTGATTCCCTGCGCACATTTTCAGAGGTGGCTCAAGAACGAGACATTCCCCTTGAACAAATCTATGCATAAAAAAGCTAGGTAGCTAGAAATAAAAGTAATCTGTTAAAGATTGACGGCTGATGGTAAACCGTCAATCTTCAAAAAAAATTTTTATCCTTACAAAAAACGATGAGAATCAATGATGCAGTCCCCAAACAAGGCTCCAAAAAGCGCCGACGCCGTGTAGGTCGTGGCATTGCCGCTGGTCAAGGGGCTAGCTGCGGTTTTGGAATGCGTGGTCAAAAATCCCGTTCAGGTCGAGGGACAAGACCTGGTTTTGAAGGGGGTCAGATGCCCTTATATCGCCGTATCCCCAAGTTAAAACACTTTACGGTCATTAACCCCAAACATTACACTACAATCAACGTAGGTAAGTTGGCATCACTTCCCGCCAATACTGAGGTAACTTTGGAATCATTGTTGGAGACAGGTTTAGTCACCACCAATGATGGTCCATTGAAACTACTCGGTGATGGTGAGCTGAATGTGCCACTCACTATAAAAGCTGCTGCCTTTACAAGTGGTGCCCGCCAAAAAATCGAGGCGGCTGGTGGCAGCTGGGAAGTTATAGCTAAGTAACCCCTTTAGCCCTTATGCTCCTGTATCTTCAAGAGGTACCTTAAATGACAGTCAGTCGAGACAAAGCCCCAACTGCTCAAGAGACGTTTATGCAAATGGCTCAAGCGGCTGGCCTTAGAGGTCGGCTGCTTGTCACCGTTGGTTTGTTAATTTTAGCCCGCTTGGGTGTCTTTCTTCCTGTACCAGGAATTGATCGAGCCAGATTTTCAGCAGAACTCCAGAATAGCCCGTTTGTCGGTCTTTTGGACTTTTTCTCTGGTGGTGGTTTTTCCGCCCTAGGGATTTTTGCCTTGGGAATTTTGCCTTATATTAATGCTTCGATTATCCTACAACTGCTAACGGCAGCAATTCCTTCTTTAGAAAATTTGCAGAAAAATGAAGGTGAAGCAGGGCGTCGAAAAATCGGTCAGATTACCCGTTATGTTGCCCTAGGCTGGTCTGTGATTCAAAGTATTGGCTTATCGTTGTGGGCACAGCGCTTTGCTGTTGAACCAGGCGCATTCTTTGTGTTTGAAACTGTACTTGCCCTCACAGCTGGCTCTATGTTTGTGATGTGGCTATCAGAGTTAATTACCGAACGAGGTATTGGCAACGGAGCTTCACTATTGATTTTTGTCAATATTGTTGCTGTTTTGCCCCGCACCTTGGGTCAAACCATTGAACTGGCTCAGACCGGTGGTCGAGAAACGGTGGGTAAGGTAATTGTGCTGCTGTTAGTTTTCCTAGTCATGATTGTCGGTATTGTCTTTGTGCAAGAAGGAAGCCGACGAATTCCGATTATTACTGCCAGACGTCAAGTTGGTAAGCGCCTTTACCGGGAGCGGAAAAATTATTTGCCCCTAAGGCTAAACCAAGGTGGCGTGATGCCAATTATCTTTGCCTCAGCCGTCTTAATCCTACCCACATCCCTAGCTGGGATAACTAGTGGCGATAATAGCAATGGATTGTTAGGCTCAATCAATCAAGTCCTAATCCAGATTGCCAATTATCTCAACCCCAATGGTCAAACTCCTTGGGTCTATGTTGCTGTCTATTTAGTCTTGATTTTATTCTTTAGCTACTTCTACGCCTCCCTGATTATAAACCCAGTAGATATGTCCCAGAATTTGAAGAAAATGGGGGCGAGTATCCCTGGTATTCGACCAGGAAGGGCTACGAGTGAATATATAGAAAGAGTTTTGAACCGACTGACCTTATTAGGAGCAATTTTCCTAGGACTGGTAGCTGTAGTACCAACTGCAGTCGAAAGCGCCACTGGTGTAACCACATTTAGAGGATTAGGTGCCACATCCTTGCTGATTTTGGTGGGGGTTGCCATCGACACAGCCAAGCAAATTCAAACCTACGTGATTTCCCAGCGTTACGAAGGTATGGTCAAGCAGTAAAGCGATTATTGGGCAATGGGCGCAGCAGCTTTTTTAGGTGGATGAGCCTCAAATTTTCGGGTCAGTTGGTTGTTTTTCATTGCCTAGGACAAAAACCAACTGACACATCACCCATGACACATGACACATGAAAAGATTAATCTTTTTAGGACCTCCAGGAGCAGGTAAAGGAACTCAAGCCAAAATTGTGGCTGAACAACTAGGGATTCCTCACATTTCCACCGGGGAAATTTTGCGAGGGGCTGTAAGTGCTCAAACCCTCCTGGGTCAAAAAGCTCAGTCCTATATGGATAAAGGAGAATTGGTTCCTGACGAGTTGCTCATAGATCTGATCCGCGATCGCCTAAATCAACCTGATGCTCAAAAAGGTTGGATTTTAGACGGTTTTCCCCGTAACGTCAGCCAAGCCCATTTCTTGAATGACCTGTTGCAAGAGCTTGACCAAACTTTGGATGGTGCCATCAACCTGGAAGTTCCAGATCAGGTTTTGATCGACAGACTATTGGAAAGGGGTCGTAAGGAGGGACGTACAGATGATAATGAGGAAACTATCCGCACACGTCTTGAGGTCTATAACCATCAAACAGCTCCTTTGGTGGAATTTTACCGAGAACACTCCGCTTTAAAATCGGTTAATGGTGATATCTCCTTAGAGGAAGTAACCGAATTGATTAAACAGGTTCTAGGGTAATGATTTTAGGCTAAGCCGGTTCAGCAGAAAGTCAGAAACCCCCCTGCCTGGGCCATGGGAGCTATCATCTGACCTTCTTGTAGCTAATACCTAATACCATTAGCCTAATAATTAGACTAATGGTTATTATCATGGTTCGACCGGTGTAACCTATGCCTTGAGCTAGGCCACGGGAAAAAGGCTTCCCTGACCCCGCTACTCCAAAGTTGCTGGAAAAGTATTTTAGTTGGTATAATTTTGGATTTGATAAAATATGTTAAGACTCCCTGAATTAAATAATCAAAATTTAGAACATAGGGGGATAGTTGTATTGAGGTTAAAACACGTTGGCTAAACAAGACTTAATTGAAATGGAAGGCACGGTGACTGAATCCCTGCCGAATGCCATGTTTAGGGTTGACTTGGACAATGGATTTAATGTCCTAGCTCATATTTCCGGTAAAATTCGTCGGAATTACATCAAAATTCTGCCTGGAGACCGGGTCAAAGTTGAACTAACCCCCTACGATTTAACCAAAGGCAGGATTACCTACCGCCTGCGTAAGAAGTAAAACTAGCAGCGACTTCTGTTTTATTTAAAATAAGTTAAATTTGACAAGTCAACGTAAAAAAAGATATAATAACCAACTGCATTGTGTCAAAAAAACCAAGAGATGAAAGTTAGACCATCTGTCAGAAAAATGTGTGAGAAGTGCCGCGTAATTAAACGCCACGGTCGAGTTATGGTAATTTGCCCCAATCCCAAGCACAAACAGCGTCAGGGATAAATCTCAAATCCATACACTTAATCCATACATTTAATTTGTAGCACAAAACTTCAGTCAAGGGAGAACCAAGCGTGGCTCGGATTGCCAGTGTAGACCTACCTCGCGATAAACGTGTAGAAATAGGTCTGACCTACATTTATGGAATCGGTCTGTCGCGGTCTAAAGACATTTTAGCAGCAACAGGAGTTAACCCAGATACGAGGGTTAAGGATTTGACCGATGCGGAGGTGGCTGCCCTCAGAGCAGCTGTCGAAAAAAATTATCAGGTGGAAGGGGATTTAAGGCGCTGGCAGTCAATGAACATCAAGCGCCTAGTAGATATTGGTACCTATCGCGGACGTCGTCATCGCATGGGACTGCCCGTGAGAGGACAGCGAACCCGCACTAATGCCCGTACCCGTCGCGGTAGACGAGTGACTATCGCTGGAAAGAAAAAAGCACCGGCTAAGAAGTAATAGCTCTAGTCAGCCCAACTATCCACCACAGCTTTCTTGTCATTGGTCATTCGTCAAAAGTAACTGCCAGGAGACCTTCTGTTAGTCACTTTGGACAAAGGACTTTGGACAAAAGACTTTCGAAAAAATTGTACAGGTTACTCAACCCCAAGATAATCAATCACCCATAGAGTAAAGTCAAGTGACATGGCGCGACCAACAAAAAAAGGTGGTACAAAAAAGCAGAAACGCAATGTACCCAATGGAATAGCATACATCCAGTCTACGTTCAATAATACTATCGTTACCATTTCTGACACCAAAGGGGATGTAGTCTCTTGGGCTTCAGCTGGCTCTAGTGGATTTAAGGGGGCAAAAAAAGGAACTCCCTTCGCTGCTCAGACCGCTGCTGACAGTGCTGCCCGACGAGCCATAGACCAAGGTATGCGTCAGGTGGAAGTGATGGTGAGTGGACCAGGAGCAGGTCGAGAAACCGCTATTCGGGCCCTGCAAGGAGCCGGACTGGAAATCACCCTAATCAGGGATGTAACTCCAATTCCTCATAACGGCTGCCGTCCACCCAAACGGCGTCGAGTATAAGAGTATATTTTTTGCGACCGTTAGGTTGAAAGGAAAGTAGCTTGAAAGGAGGAGGTTCATCAGGAACTTCTTACCCTTTTTACCCTTTGGCTTACTATCCCTTCAACCTGTATTCGGTTAAAGGGGTCTTATGAATAGAGGGAGGTCACTCTGTGGCGCAGTTTCAGATTGAGTGTGTAGAATCCAAAACACTGAAGAACCAAAGTCAGTATAGCAGATTTGTCCTAGAGCCTCTCGAACGTGGTCAAGGCACAACGGTTGGCAACGCCCTCAGACGAGTTTTGCTGTCCAACCTAGAAGGGGCAGCAGTGACGGCTGTCCGGATTGCTGGCGTAAACAATGAGTTTGCCACAATTGAGGGAGTCAGAGAGGATGTCCTGGAAATTATGCTGAATATGAAGGAAGTTGTCCTAAAAAGCTACACCTCTCAACCTCAGATAGGTCGAGTGATGATTACTGGGCCATCCACTGTGAGAGCTGCTCAGTTTGATTTGCCCTCGGAGGTGGAAATTATTGCTCCAGGTCAGTATGTTGCTACCTTAGCAGAAGGGGCTAAGCTGGAAATGGAGTTCCGCATCGAAAAAGGTACAGGATATCGCTCTGTGGAACGGGGGCATGATGAATCAACAGCGGTAGATTTCCTCCAGATTGACTCTGTGTTCATGCCGGTGACTAAAGTAAATTACAGCGTTGAGAATACTCGCATTGATGGTGCTCTGGAAAAGGATCGCTTAACTTTAGAGGTCTGGACCAATGGTAGTATAACTCCCCAAGAAGCTCTATCTCAAGCGGCTGGTACCCTCGTGGATCTGTTCAATCCTCTCAAGGATATTAATCTCGAATCTATTAAAGATGACTATGGTGATGATGACGATCCCACCAGCCAAATCCCGATCGAAGAATTACAACTCTCGGTTCGGGCTTACAACTGCCTGAAACGAGCACAGATAAATTCTGTATCCGATTTGCTCGATTATAGTCAGGAAGACCTCCTAGAAATCAAAAACTTTGGTCAAAAGTCGGCTGAAGAAGTGATTGAAGCTCTGCAACGACGTCTAGGAATTACACTGCCCCACGAAAAATCCGCTAAGACTTAACCACAACAATTAAACTTAAGGGACTGGAGAAGCACGCAAGTAGCTAGTCTAAACCCTAGGAATAAAGGCAAATCTTGTTCAAAAAAAAGGAGGAAGCTAAAAAATGCGTCACGGGCGTCGTGTGCCAAAACTGGGCAAGCCAGCAGATCAACGTCGGGCTCTGATGAGATCCCTGACCACTGAATTACTGCGTCATGGTCGAATCACTACCACTAAAGCTCGGGCAAAAGCCATTCGTTCGGAGGTGGAGCGAATCATTACCCTGGCCAAGGATGGTTCATTGGCATCCCGACGTAGGGCAATTGCCTATCTCTACGACAAAAAGTTAGTTCACTCCCTCTTTGCTGGAGTGAACGAGCGATATGGCGATCGCAATGGCGGATATACCCGAATTCTGCGCACGGTGCGGCGTCGTGGTGATAATGCTGAAATATCTATTATTGAACTAGTCTGAGGCAATTAACCATTAAAGCAATTAACCATTAAAAATGTCAATTGTTAATCGTTAATCCATGATGTCTGCCAACGATGCTAAAGCTATCCAGCGAATTGCCCTGGTTATTCAATACCTGGGTAATAACTTTTATGGCTGGCAGCGACAACCAAAGCATCGCAGTGTTCAGTCGGAAATCGAAACAGTTCTGTCCACCGTGCAACAGCGAGCCATAACCCTATATGGTGCTGGTCGTACTGATACAGGGGTTCACGCTGCTGCCCAAGTCGCTCATTTTAATGCCACAGGTCCAATACCAGCCCATCGCTGGGCAGCCATACTCAATAGTAGACTGCCAGAGGATATCTTAGTCCGAGCATCAGCATTAGTACAACCAGACTGGCATGCTCGGTTTAGTGCCATCTGGCGTCGTTATCGATACACAATCTATACCGACGCCTGCCCTAACTTGTTTGTGCAACCCTTTTGTTGGCACTATTATCAAGCTCCCCTTGATGAATCCCTGATCCAGGCAGCCTTAAAACCACTGCTGGGTAAGCATCACTTGGCAGCCTTTCACCGAAGCAACTCGGGGCGATCGCATTCCTGGGTAAATGTGCAAGCAGCCGAATGTTACCGCAATGGATCATTTATTCATATAGAAATTCAAGCTAACGGATTTCTATATGGTATGGTGCGTCTGTTGGTAGGAATGCTAGTACAAGTGGGAATAGGGAAGCTAACCCCAGAACAGTTTACTGACATCTGGGTTAACCAACAGCGGGACAAAGTGAAACACGCTTCCCCAGCAAAAGGCTTGTGCTTGCTAAGGGTTGGCTACCCAGAATGCCCCTTTCCCCCAGAAATATGGTATGATGCTCAACCCAAATTTATATTACCTCAATTGACGGGTTGAAGGTTACAGGGGTAACTATGTTTAAGGTTAGTTTTACAGATGTATAACATGAAACCTTTAATCTGTCAATAGTTGACTTTTAGCCTGTCAACCAAACCGACAAGGGCTCCCTGGGCAAGAACAACCTGTGAAGCCTGGCCTGTAGGACACGCGTGCGCGTTCAACCAACATTGAACGTTTCAAACCAACCGTAAACCTGATATTGATTGAACTGATGGAAAAAACCCACATCCCAACTAAAGACTCAATTGAAAAAAAGTGGTACGTTGTAGACGCCACCAACCAGCGTCTAGGACGACTAGCTAGTGAAATTGCCATCATTCTGAGGGGGAAAAACAAACCTACTTACACTCCCCACATGGATACTGGTGACTTCGTGATTGTTGTCAATGCCGAAAAAGTTATGGTAACTGGCAGAAAACGGGAGCAAAAACTATACCGCCGCCATTCCGGTCGTCCTGGCGGTATGAAGACAGAAACCTTTGCTCAATTGCAAGCACGTATACCTGAAAGAATTATCGAGAAAGCTGTCAAGGGTATGCTACCTAAAAACTCTCTGGGTCGCCAACTTTTCAAGAAGCTGAAAGTTTACACTGGTCAGACCCATCCCCATGAAGCACAACAACCCCAAGAACTAACTATTAAAACAATTCCAGGAGGCTAAAACCAATGCAAGCAGAAGAACAAGCAGGTCGCGCTGTTTACTGGGGAACTGGTCGTCGTAAGTCATCAGTGGCTAGAGTGCGTTTGGTTGCCGGTAGCGGTCAGTTGATTGTTAATAAACGTCCAGGGGACGCTTACTTTAATTTTAACCCCATGTACCTAGCCAGCCTGAAAGCACCTTTGGAAACCTTAGGTTTGGAAAATGAGTACGATATCCTAGTCAATGCCCACGGTGGTGGCTTAACGGGACAATCTGATGCTGTGCGTCTAGGGGTGGCTAGAGCCTTGTGCGAACTAGACCCAGAAAACCGCCAACCTCTTAAAATAGAAGGCTACTTGACTCGTGACCCACGGTCAAAAGAGCGCAAGAAATATGGATTGAAAAAAGCTCGGAAAGCCCCCCAATACTCGAAGCGATAAATTATCAGCTGGCTAATTTAAAATTCAACATGGTAATTAAAAATTTGTAAGCATTCAAACCTTAGCTATCAGCTATCAGCCATTCCGAATAAACGTTTAGCTAAAAGCAAGAATAAATAAGCTAATAAATTAGCTGATTAAGGGTTGTCCACAATAGCTAATGTATGGGCAATATTAAGCCACATGCCTAAGTTTGACAGGATTGAAAAGCTGACTGCTAAGGGGCTGATAGCACCTCAATTAGCGTACGTGGCACAGGCTTCTAGCCTGTGGTGTAGCGCGTATCCTTACCAGAATTTAACAATTAGCAATGGAAAATTAGCTAATTATATAGTAAAATACAAAGCAAAGGAGGAACTATGCCAAAACCAGATATTCACCCAGAGTGGTACCCAGAAGCCAAAGTCTATTGCAACGGGGAAGTTGTGATGACCGTTGGCTCAACTCAGCCAGAACTTCACGTAGATGTTTGGTCTGGTAATCATCCCTTCTACACAGGAACCCAGAAAATTATTGATACGGAAGGGCGAGTTGAACGCTTTATGCGGAAATATGGCATGCTGGATGGGGACGAAAATACAGCTAGCTCTGATGGGACAAAGAAATAGCTCCTAAAGTTAAAGGGTGAAGGATGAAGGATAAAAGATGAACCAGGAGGAATGAACGATGAAATGGGTTTAGCGATGGCTAACTTAAGGTTGACTAAAAACTTGATAAACAGTTAGGAGTTAAACTTCCCACTTAATACTTCCCACTTCATAATTCATAAATTTATACTTCATCCTTCCTAACTTCTGAGGCTATTTCAAGAGAGCGATCGCATAAACCATGGCTGAAACCTACCTGCTGGAAAAACTAAACTCTGTCGAGCAAACCTACCATGAGTTAACAAGGCGTCTGGCTGATCCAGATATCGCCACTGACCCCAATGAGTTGCAACGAGTGGCAAAAGCTCGTTCCTCCCTAGAAGAAGTTGTTGCTACTTACGACAACTGGAAGAAAACCCAAGAGGATTTGGCAGGAGCACGGCAAATCCTTAAAGAATCGGCTGGTGAACCAGAATTGCAAGAAATGGCAGCTCTGGAAGTTGAGGAACTCCAGACCAAGCTAGAGCATCTGGAAAGAGAACTTAAAATATTACTCTTGCCTAAAGACCCGAATGATGAAAAGAATATCATGCTAGAGATTCGGGCAGGAACTGGTGGCGATGAAGCAAGTATCTGGGCAGGGGACTTGGTACGGATGTACTCACGCTATTCCGAAAGTCAAAACTGGCGAGTAAAGTTATTGAGTGAGTCTCTGGCGGATATGGGAGGCTTCAAAGAGGCGATATTAGAAATTCAGGGAGACCAAGTTTACAGCAAGCTGAAGTTTGAAGCTGGGGTTCATCGAGTCCAACGAGTACCTGTTACTGAGGCTGGCGGTAGAGTTCACACCTCAACAGCAACGGTAGCCGTGATGCCAGAAGTTGATGACGTGGATGTGGACATAGACCCCAAGGAGATCGAAATTTCTACAGCCCGTTCTGGTGGTGCTGGTGGTCAGAACGTAAACAAAGTGGAAACGGCAGTTGATTTGTACCACAAACCTACAGGAATTCGCATTTTTTGTACAGAAGAACGATCTCAGCTACAAAACCGAGAGCGAGCTATGCAAATTCTCCGGGCTAAGCTGTATGAGATCAAGTTACAGGAACAACAGGAAGCGGTGACCTCGATGAGGCGTTCCCAAGTTGGTACAGGGGCTCGTTCTGAGAAAATCCGCACCTACAACTACAAAGATAATCGGGTCACCGATCACCGACTGGGTCAAAATTATTCCCTCGCTCCTTTGCTGGAGGGGGACTTGGAGGGAGTGATTCAATCTTGCATTAGCCAAGACCAGCAGGAGCAATTGGAAAAATTGGCATCTTCTACATCCAACGGTGAATCTTTAACTTGATGCCAAGTTAGCTAAAGGCTTCTCGCGCCTTTAGCTAAAAGCCTTGCCTGATCTGGGGTTTACTCTAACTGAAGCCCAGACTCAAAAACGACAGTGTTTTGTTAGGTTTGTGTATTAAATCATAATCAAAATTTTGTCAACTAGATTTTAAGTGTTGCTTGATTTTATTGACACTCCCCGCCGAAGTAAGAACGGGGATTCTTAGTTCCTCGACATGCCTTAAAATTAGCTATCCGTCAAAGGCAATATTTAAGCCAAATGCCCGTTAAAAACCAAACATCTAGCCTAATTTAACTAACCCCAGTGGGCTTGTCTCCCTAAGCGTTGAGTTTCCTCAGTTTCCGTGTGCCCCACGGTACTTTTGTTTTCAAAGTTTGCTTTACTGGTTGTCGGTATCTGTTAGGATCCATACGTTTTTAATGAGGTTTTTCGCGCCTCAAGTGCTAACATCGCTTTACGTCGTGAAATTATGACAGTACCGACGAATCCTGTCTGTGTTAGGCCACTCTCTTATTCTAGCACATTACTTGAAAGCCGTCCTAGAAGGACGGGGCTTGAAACCCATCTTTTTAGTCACTCCAGAGAGACGAGTATGAAGTTGACATTGTCCAAGATAAATTTGTGCTACACTATCTCCTGGATTCAAGCGTAGACACTCCTGAAACAGAACTGATGCCTTGGAGAAATAATGGAGATTATAAAGTACCAAGGCTTGTTCAAATTTGCTGCGAGTAATTAACTTCCCTTCTCGCAGTTGAGGTTTATCGGCATCAAAGATTTCATAAACTGTCACCATTTCCGATTTCCCCTTGACTGGTACCCGATCAATCAAGCGAATGGCATAAGCTAAGGGATTATCTAACTTCCAATAAGTATGCTGAGTAATTAATAACGGCACCCCATAACGTTTCGTTAATTCTTCTAAACGAGACGCTAAATTGACCCCATCGCTGATGACAGTGCTATCCATCCGATTTTTTCCTCCCACTGCTCCTAGCATCAACGAACCAGTATTGATGCCAATCCCAACGGTGATGGCTGGGTGTCCTGAGCTTCGCCGAGATTGATTATAGTCAGCTAGGGACTTTAGCATAGCAATTCCGGCGTTGACCGCATGATTAGCACTTTCGTTAAACAGAGCCATAATCCCATCCCCCATGTATTTATCAATAAAGCCATGATTTTCTGTGATGGCAGATTCCATACGAGAAAGATAGGTATTGATAAATTCAAAATTTTCCTCAGGTGTCATACTTTCCGAGAGGGTGCTAAAGGAGCGAATATCGGAAAATAGCACGGACATCTCTTGCTGAACATGATCCCCTAATTGGACATCGGCAATGCTTGGTTTGTTCAATAACTGGAGAAATTGATGGGGGACAAAGCTTGCATAAGCTTGATTGACTTGCGATAATTCCTGCATCAAGCGATTGTGTTCTGCTTCTGCTTTTTTGCTTTGAGTGATATCGTGAAAAGCTACGATAGCATAGGCAATGTCGCCCAATTCATTAAAGATAGGTGTTCCCCAACTTTCTATAGGGATAATTTTGTCCCCTTGGTGAATTTCAATATCATCAAGGGTGGCGTTTTCACCTTTTAATGCCTTTACAGCAACTAATTTTTCAGCAAAGTATAGCTGATTTGTTCCGGCAACATACAGTTGATAAACCTCTGGCATTTGCTCAGCTGTAGTTAATGGCACGACTCCCTTGCCGAATAACTGCCGCGCCTTATAATTTAGGAACTCTAGTATCCCCTTATCATTAAACACAGCCACACCCACAGGCATCCTTTCTAGGAACTGAGTCAATTGATACTGGTTCTCTAGTAGTTCGTCCACTAAAACAGTTTGCTGACGGTTTATAGCACTCAGATTCTGCCACTCTTGATTAGCTTGTTCTGGTGCTGTAGTATATTCTGAAATCTGTGCTGCTTGATCACAGATTATTTTTTCCAAGTGCTTATTGAGTTCCTGAAGTTGGCGATTTTGTGCCTTCAGTGTTTCCTCAAGAAGATAACTATGTATGGCTTCTATGACTGTTAATTTAAGGTCTTCAGATGGACAAGGCTTCCCTAGGTAACGATATAATTTTGCATACCGAATTGCCTTGGCTGTAGCTTTTAAATCCAGATCACCCGTCAGCATAATTTTGAGAGTTTGGTTATCGAAAAAATAAGCTATGTTTAATAAGTCATCCCCTTTTAGATCAGGGATAACAGCACCAGCCAAAACTAAAGCCACTTCATACTCATCATTGCGCAAGTCTTCGACTAACTTTACAACCCCTTTACTACCTTCAAAATTTTCAATCATATATTCTTTTACAAAAGTCTTACTTAGAAATTTTTTTAGGCTATTTAGAACTGATGTATCATTATCAATACAAATAATTATTAATGGTTTTTTCATACAAAACTATTTGAAAACTTATATTTAATTAGTAAAAGTAATTCCTGAAAATTCTCGTTTTTTTTCTACTCATATCAAAAGCTGGTATGCTTATTAATTTATCGTATTAAATAACAGGTTTAAATTAAAGATAAACTATTAGTCGCTAAACTATTAGTCGTTGACCGTTGACCGTTGAGTGCTAACTTTTAGCCATCAACAGTAAACCACTAACAAGCGATTTATTTCGTTTATTTCTACCAACCGCTCGACCTATGGATTTAGCAGACAAGCTCTATTTTTTGGAGCAACATATAGCATTGTGGCGATAGTACTCTCTACAGTCAACATAAAAATGTAGCCAATTGCTTTGAGGATTTGGCTACACTATTGACCCAATCTGCTGGAAATTTATCTGATTAATCCACTCCATTAACCCCCAATTCCCTAGACAATCTACCTAAAACCAAATGCTTACCTTTAAATTAGTTATTTGTCAACTATCCCAAGACACCCATTTGATAGGCATGCCAGTACCATACATAATAGTATGTATTTGTCAACTAGCAAGTGTAGCCAGTTTAATCACGCTAATCAACCTAAATTAATTGTCTGCCTTGTCAGAAACCGTTAAAGTGTCGTTTGAGATATTGGGGAACTCTTAGTGATGACTATTGATCAGGTACTTGACATCCTCAAAAGTGTTGAGAAAATCAAGTTAACTCCACTTCAGGAATGGATATTGCACCAAGCCTGGGAAGGAAAAACCTATACCGATATGGCGATCGAAGCACACTATGGCCCTGAATACCTCAGAAAGACTGCCTATAAGTTGTGGCGATTACTGGGAGACATTTTTGGCAAAGCGATCACTAAAACCAATTTCCGGAACACTCTGGAAACAACGCCGATTACTCCCTACCATCAAGAGCTAATTGAGCAATATTACCGCCGTCAATGCCTAGGTAAAATTGCTGAATTTCCCAGTGGAGCACTTCCCCTACCATCTCACCTTTATATAGAGCGTCCTCCGATTGAAGAGCTTTGCTATCAAGCCACTCACCAACCCGGAAGTTTGCTCCGGATTACAGGACCAAAAGAGACAGGAAAAACGTCTTTGCTATTGCGAATATTAGACCAGGCAAGAGAAAAACAATATCGCCAATTATACCTCAATTTTGACCAAGCCGAAACCGCCATTTTAAGCAATTTAGACCGGCTATTGCGCTGGTTATGTGTTAACATCAGTTACCAACTCCAGCTTCCCCACCAACTCGATAACTATTGGGATAAAGACCTAGGCAGTAAGGTCAGCTGTATGACCTACTTACAAGAACATATCCTAGAAAAAATAGACCATCCCCTGGTTTTGGCAATGGATGAAGTCCATCGGCTGTTTGAGCATACCCAAACTGCTAAAGATTTTTTACCTTTATTGCGTTCTTGGCATGAGGAAGCTAAACAACTACCGGTGTGGCGAAAGCTGCGGGTAATTGTGGTTTACTCGACAGAAATTTATGTTGCTCTGGAAACTTCCCAATCTCCGTTTAATGTGGGATTACCGATTAAGTTACCCGAGTTTAACAAACAGCAAATCCAACAGTTAGCTCAGCTTTATAGATTACATTGGTCAAATAGTGAAGCTGCTGACAAACTGATGGCTATGGTGGGGGGACATCCGGGATTAGTGCAGCTTGCTCTCTATCATTTGGCTTATCATAATATTAGCCTAGAACAATTACTCGCTGAAGCAGCTACTGCTACGGGAATTTATAGTGACTATTTGCGGCAACACTTAAGTGTAATTAGGGAAAATCCTGATTTAGCTACTACTCTTAAACAGGTGGTTACAGCAGATAGGGGAGTTGAGCTCGATCCAATCAGTATCTATAAGTTACAGAGTATGGGTTTGGTTAGTGTTCAGAGAAATAAAGTCACACTATGTTGTAATTTATATCGTCACTATTTTTTAGAACACCTTGATATGTTGTTCGCGTAGCGTGGCCTTTTGGCCAAGGTTTAAGGTTGTCTTTAAGAATGTTGAATGTTGAATGGTGAATGGTGAATGTTGAATGTTGAATTCTTAATTCTTAATTCTTAATTCTTAATTTAAAAATTGCGTTCCACAAAACTATTCAAATCATTCCATTATTAAGAAACGCGCAAAATTCCCCTGTTTTGAAACAGGGGAATTTTGGAACAAACAATTGCTCAGAGCGATCGCTACAGCGAAGGGTGATTGAATTTAATCTAAATAACCCATCAGCTGTGGATCAGCATCAACATCATTTGGGGCGATGGGACGTTTGCCCATGATGTACTCTATTTCATCAAGATGAAGATTACTAGCAGCAATTGGCCGCTCTCCAGACACCTTCATGATACCGAGTACCTCAATGTTGCTAGAGGTGATGGGGCGCTCTCCCATTACAGACATCGTTTCTAATACCTGGAGATTACTGGCATCAATTGGTCGATGTCCCATTATGCTTTGTGTTTCACTAATATGAAGCTCACTAGGAGCAATGGGACGGTTTCCAGGTAAAGGGGGAATTGTATCTAAGGCAGAGGTTTCCTGTGCTGGAGCTTCTGCTAGCTGAACTGCGGTAGTGTTTTCATTGATTGCAGTGCTATCGCTCACAGTGCTATCGCTCACAGTGCTATCGCTCATAATCGTATACCTAGAAGTTTTTAACCGAGTTTTTTAGCTATTCGGGCAAGATTAGCCCGTTGGTCCTACCCGCTGGCGGAGGTGTGGGATTAACTATTGGTGTTATTGCCTCGTTTATGGGCGAGCGGGGTGCTTACAAAGTAGGAGAACAAAAAAAGCTCTGGTTGCTGTATTGACCTGGAGTCTTTGCTGTAACTGAGTTTAGTAAGGGGTAATTGGTCAATGATAATCATTGATACTCATACCAATACCATTAATTACGTTACAGACCGCAACTTTAGGTTAATTTTTGTTCTTGACTAACCTTTACAAGTATTATAAAGCCTTAATTATATTAAGCTACATTTTACGAAAGTAAACAATTAGGTCAAGGATTATAAAGCAATTCTCAATTGGGTCAGGTACTTAGGCTCTGGTTGTTAGGGAGTAGGGAGCTTCGGAGTAGGGAGCAGCGCAGCCATTGGGGAGCCAGGGCCTTCATGATGGGTTCCCCTCCATGAGCGAGTCCATCAAGATTGGATAAGAAAATTGAATGTACTTGATAACTATGACAAATGCTATAAAGGTTGAGACTGGCTTCTCACCCCTTTAGCCCTACAATTAAACCAATACAACGAAAGCCCGACAACCGAGACTTCTGGAGCTAACACGTTTGAGAGACTAGAGCCTATTAACCGATAACTAAGCACATAACCTACCCTGCACTGGACACTAAAGGTGAATAACTCATTAACCTGCCCTACACTGAAAGTCAATGGGGAATAACCAAATAACTTTCATACCTAGGATCGATTGCTGAGTTCTTCACATTTTGTTACAAATGTAGAAGTAACTCTCGCAGGATGCAAGATGGTTATGTTAGGTGGCTTCACCGGTACAAATAATTCTGGCACCGACTGGGGTGAACAACTGCTCAATACAGTTGCCAGCAAGACCATTCGCCACCTGTTTACCACAAGCGAATCGGTAGATGTTTCTGTGCGCTGCTATCCCTCTAGCAAGTTGCTACAAGGTAGTATCGATAGCTTCAAAATGAGTGGTCGTGGTTTAGTGATTCGTCGGGAATTCCGCACAGAGGAGATGTCCTTTGAAACTGATGCTGTTTCTCTGGATTTCAGCTCAGTGCTTCAGGGTAAGATTTCTCTGAAGCAACCTACTCAAGCGATCGCTCAAGTTATTCTGACTGAAGCTGACATCAACCAATCCTTTAAAGCACAACTAGTAAGAAAGCGGCTGGAAAACCTTTCTACACCAGGGTTAACCGCACTATCTGGTGGTGCTCCGGTTTCCTTTACCGAGGTGCAAGTTCAGCTGCAACCGAACAATGGTCTACGGTTATTTGCTAAGGCTGACCTACCCAATTACGGCATAGTACCGATTAGTATGACATCTACCATCGGAGTAGAGCGGCGACGGCGGATTTTGTTTAAAGACTCCCAGTTTCAAGCTAATGAAATACCAGAGTCGTTACAAGAGATATCTAAAACTTTGACAATAGCCCTGGATGAGATCTTGAACAATATGGTGGATCTAGACCGCTTCAACCTTGATGGTGTCACTATGCGCATCAATCGTCTAGAGACCCAAGGGAAAAAGCTAGTTTTCAGTGGCTACGCCCAAATCGATCACATCCCCAATAATCCTTGACCGGTCAGCGGTCAGCGGTCAGCGGTCAGCGGTCAGCAGTCAGCGGTCAGCAGTCAGCGGTCAGCAGTCAGCGGTGCGCGTAGCGCTAATCGCTGATAGCACCTCAATTAGCCCATAAACTGATAGCTGATAGCTGATAACTGATAACTGTTGGCGTAGCGTGCGCGTAGCGCATTAGCTTACAGAAACACTCAGACAGGGGTTAAATTTCATCGGGATTAATACCCATCTGTCGTAACCGTTCTGCTAGTTGTTGAGCTCGTTGTTGAGCCAGTTCAGCTCGTTGTTGAGCCAGTTCAGCTCGTTGTTGAGCCAATTCCTTCTGTTGACGTTCTTGTTCAGCTCGTTGCCGTTCAAGTTCGGTTCGTTCTGCCTCAGTGGGAATCCAATTCCCATGTTGATCATACCAACGTAGCCACAATCGATTTAATCCCCGATATTGACCAAGCCATAGCCCTATACCCAATTGCAACTCAGGGATCCAAAACTTAGAATTGTCTATGGTTTGGGGTTGATAGCTGCCGCCATCTAACTTAAAAATTCGCAATTCATCGCTGACTCGGTCGAAGGTGACATAGTAGGGAATAGCTAAAATCTGCTCGTACACTTCCCATTTGGTGGGTGGTTCTGCCGTTCGTTCACTGTAACCGAGGTCTTGATCTCTGGTGCTCGCAGAGAGCAACTCTATCGCCACAATTGGTCTGACCTCTTCTTGCCAGATCACATAACTCATTCTCAGCTCTCGTCCCTGGTAGAATCGGGAAATCCCTACTACGGCAAACCAATCCGGTCGTTTATACCAAGCGGTATGGTTGGGGTCATAATATAAATTTAAGTCACTGGCGACAAACACCCTTTCGCTGTCATAATTGGGAGGGCGAAATGTTTCACTACACAGTTGTGGTTGCCAAATATGAAATTCGTCAGGCAAACCCGGCTCCTCTGGATCTTCACTGGGTAAATCATACATGGTGGGCAGGGTTTCTTTGGCCGGATGAGGGAGAATAACTTTTTTAAATGAGGGTTTGGCAAGTGACATGAGATTACCTCAATTTTTCCGACTGATGAGTTTGATCTTAGCAAGGGAGTAGGGAGTAGGGAGTAGGGAGTAGGGAACAGGAAACAGGGAACAGGGAACAGGGAACAGGGAACAGGAAAGAGAAAAATCCTGTGTACCTCAGGTGCGACCCGTGGCGAATTTAATTCTTCATTGGTCAAGCGCACCTAATAGTTATGAAAAACGCTGTTCCGATTCCCGATTCCCGACTCCCGACTCCCGACTCCCGACTCCCGATGCCCGACTCCCGATGCCCGACTCCCTACTCCCTACTCCCTTTGCTCTATAATGAAATGATAAATAAACCAAAAAACAACTACCAATATCATCCTGGATTGGTTAGCAGTTTGGGGAATTTCTAGTGCTGGTGGCTATCTCGCCAAAGAGGTGATTGGTCCGTTGGCCAAATAAGCTCTAGAAGACTACACCAACGACTTCTTCAAAGAATCCATCAAAGAGTATACCGGACTATCGGATCAAAATATCCAGAAGAAACTCTTGGGTAAAGCATTAAAATAATTTATGGCTTTAGTGGAAGAAGAATTGGAAGATGCTGATTTATCTAAGCAAGAATTAAAACAGTATAGTAAACCTCTTAATCAGTATATTAACATAAATCTATTAAAGCTATCCTGGGCAGTGCGTTCAAGTATGGCTGTAAAGGAATAGATACCGATATATTAGCGAAGACTTAGATTGAGCTTGACTTATTAGAATTACCGGAAGGATTTGATTTGCACTATGTACTATATTGGTAAAAACTATATCAAGAAAGGAAAAAAGAATAACAATAATAAAGTAAAAAATATTATTTGGAAATCCGATCAGTTACGGCCTATCCGAGATTCCCAAACCTTGGAAGCGATCGCAGAAAACACTAAACCAGTAATTACCCCAGATGTTGATTTAAGGAAATATCAGGAAGCACTCCTAGAGAGCTACGGTAATGTCAAATTGGATAGTTTGGATACTAGTGGCTGTGCTTATAATGAACTAAAACTCTGGAATATATTTATCCCCCAAAATGTGCAAGAGGTTCATGACTTGATGCCGGAGGGGATTGATGAACTGCCTAAGGATGATGATCGAAAACTGCAAGAGAGTGGTGAACTAGATCAGGAAATTGACCAAAAGGAGTTGCAACGAGCTAAAGAGGTTTATTATCAACAGCCAATTCAATCGATATTGGATGTGATCAAGAACTCTCAAGGCTATCGCTATTTGGTGGTTTTAGGAAACCCAGGGTCTGGTAAATCTACCTTGCTGCAATATTTAGCATTGGAGTGGGCAAGAACCGATCTAACTACTGAAAGTTCTCTACGGATTCCGTTACTGATTGACTTACCCACTTATATCCGGAATCGCGATAGTGGACAGTGTCAGAATTTCTGGGAATTCTGCCATCAAAGTAGTGGAGCGATAGGTCATCTGAATCAAAATAAACTTGATGATCAGTTAAAGGCTGGTAAAGTTTTAGTGATGTTTGATGGCTTGGATGAAGTGTTTGAGCCAGGGAAACGAGAAGATGTCATTACTGATATTCATCGCTTTACAAATAAGTATCCTAAGGTAAGAGTAATTGTGACATCTCGGGTAATTGGTTATAAACCTCAACGGCTACGGGATGCTGAATTTCGTCATGTAATGCTCCAAGACTTGGAGTCGGAACAAATTCAAACGTTTATCGATCAGTGGCATGAGTTAACCTATA
This sequence comes from Moorena sp. SIO3E8, assembly GCF_010692445.1. Taxonomy (NCBI): domain Bacteria; kingdom Bacillati; phylum Cyanobacteriota; class Cyanophyceae; order Coleofasciculales; family Coleofasciculaceae; genus Moorena; species Moorena sp. SIO3E8. Next base: position 50,925 of record NZ_JAAHHM010000026.1, read on the forward strand.
CTGATCAAGTCGATAAAGTTAGGAAACAGGAGCGCTTACAAAAAGCCATTAAGACATGCTCTCGGATTCGACAACTGGCGCAAAATCCCCTATTACTAACGATGATGGCAATCCTGAACCACAATCAAGAATTGCCTCGTGACCGCTCTGAACTCTATAACCAATCTTCTCGCTTACTGCTCCATCAATGGGATGTGGAACTAGCATTACTAGAAGATAATGGTGTTGAACCGAAGACTATTGATTATCAAGATAAGCAACAGATATTGGGAAAAGTGGCAGATTTCATGCAGGGTAATCAAGGGGGATTAGCGGGAAATCTGATTAGTGGGGAAGATTTAGAAAGAATTATCAAAGAAGAGCTGAAGTTACGGGAGGTTACTAATCCTAAAGCTGTTGCTAAGGTAATGATTAATCAGTTGTGTACCCGCAATTTTATCTTTTGTTCAATGGGAGCAGATTACTACGCTTTTGTGCATCGGACATTTTTGGAATATTTCTGTGCTCGGGAATTTGTAAGGAAATTTGAGAAAAAGCAGGATATTTCCCTAGAACAGTTGAAAAATGAGGTATTTGGTAAGCACTGGCGGGATGAATATTGGCATGAAGCGCTACAGTTGGTTGTGGGCATGATTGATTCCCACAAAGGTGGAGAGATTATTGAGTATTTGATGGCACAAGGTGAAGTAGAGGATGATTTTAATAATTTATTTCTGGCAGGGGATTGTTTATCTGAGGTTAGGAATCGGTATGAGATTAAATCAACGAATATTGGATTACTGAATCGCGTAAAAGACTTAATTCATGATGATCTAAATTATACTTATAACAAGTATAGAGAGGAAACCAACTTAGTCCGTGATATTCGCACTAAAGCTGTGGTAGCAGTAGCCACCCATTGGCAAGACCACCGAGATACCTTAGGGCTACTTAAAAAATTGGCTCGCTCTGATACGGATTTGTGGGTGCGAGCTACAGCAATTGAACAGTTAGCTAAAAGTTACAAAGACCACCGAGATACCTTAGCCCTACTTAAAAAATTGGCTCGCTCTGATACGGATTTGTGGGTGCGAGTTAGAGCAATAGAACAGTTAGTTCAAAGTTACAAAGACCACAAAGATACCTTAGCCGTACTGAAAGAATTGGCTCGCTCTGATACGGATTTGTGGGTGCGAGTTAGAGCAATAGAACAGTTAGTTCAAAGTTACAAAGACCACAAAGATACCTTAGCCATACTTAAACAATCGGCTCTCTGTGATACGGATTCGTCGGTGCGAATTAGAGCAATTGAAGAGTTAGCTAAAGGTTACAAAGACCACCAATATACCTTAGCCCTACTTGAACAAGCGGCTCGCTGTGATACTGATTCGGAGGTGCGAGTTAGAGCAATTGAACAGTTAGTTAAAACTTACAAAAACCACATATATACCTTAGACATACTTCAAGAATTGGCTCGCTGTGATACTGATTCGTGGGTGCGAGCTACAGCAATTGAACAGTTAGTTAAAGCTTACAAAGACGACCGAGATACCTTAGCCTTACTTCAAGAATCGGCTCGCTCTGACCAAGATTGGCAGGTGCGAATTAGAGCAATAGAACAGTTAGCTAAAGGTTACAAAGACCACCAAGATACCTTAGCCCTACTTCAAGAATTGGCTCGCTGTGATACGGATTCGGATGTGCGATGTAAAGCAATAGAACAGTTAGCTAAAGGTTACAAAGACGACCAAGATACCTTAGCCCTAGTTCAAGAATTGGCTCGCTGTGATACTGATTCGTGGGTACGAATTACAGCAATTGAACAGTTAGCTAAAGGTTACAAAAACCACCGAGATACCTTAGCCCTACTTCAACAATGGGCTCGCTGTGATACTGATTCGTGGGTACGAGTTACAGCAATTAAACAGTTAGCTAAAGGTTACAAAGACCACCGAGATACCTTAGCCCTACTTCAACAATGGGCTCGGTCTGATGCTGATTCGAGTGTGCGAGTTACAGCAATTGAACAGTTAGCTAAAGGTTACCAAGACCACCGAGATACCTTAGCCCTACTTCAACAATGGGCTCGCTGTGATACTGATTGGCAGGTGCGAGTTACAGCAATAGAACAGTTAGCTAAAGGTTACCAAGACCACCCAGATACCTTGGCCCTACTTCAAGAATCGGCTCGCTGTGATACTGATTCGGATGTGCGATGTACAGCAATTAAACATTTAGCTCAAGGTTGGAAAGACCAGCCTTGGTTATTTGAATTTTTATGGGATGGCACTCTCCATGAACCCTTTGACCGTAAGGAAGACTGGGATGACAATCCTCGACAAGTAGCTCTTAATGCCATCCTGGAATATTATCCTAACCATTCCGAAACCCGATCCTTATTACAGGATAGAGCAAAGCATGACTCGGATCCTCAACTGCGGAAGTTTGCTAAGGAGAATTTAGAATTAAGAATTAAGAATGAAGAATTTAGAATGAAGGCGTAGGGTGTGTTAGGGACGGGCTCGCCAAGACGCAAGCCATAGCAAGTGTTGAGATAGTCCGTCCCGTAACGCACCACCAGGTCAAACTGAGAGGATATCTGAAAAGTTTTTTTATACTGAATTTTGCCCCCCTAGCCCCCCAACTTTGGGGGGAAAAAGAGTCCATTTGCTTCTAAAAGTCCCCCAAAATTGGGGGATTTAGGAGGCTTGGATGTAGCAAATGAGACTTCTCAGACAACCTCTGATTGCCTTTCGTCTATAATTATAGATAAAGCAAAAAACAACTACCAATAAGATGCTGGATTTGTTAGCAGCTTGGGGACTTTCTAGTGCCGGTGGCTATCTGGCCAAGGAAGTGATTGGTCCGTTGGCTAAAGAGGCTCTAGAAGACTACACTAAAGAGTTTTTCAAAGAGTCTATCAAAGAGTATACCGGACTATCCGATCAAAATACCCAGAAAAAACTCTTGGGTAAAGCCTTAAAAGCATTTGTGGCATTAGTGCAAGAAGAATTAGAAGATGCTGATTTCTCTGAGCAAGAAGTAAAACAATATACTAAAACCCTCAAGCAGTATATTAACAATAAATCCATTAAAGCTATCCTGGGAAGTGCGTTCAAGTATCGCTGTAAACGAATAGATACCGAAAAATTAGATAAGACTTGGATTGAGCTTGACTTATTACCATTACCGGAAGGATTTGATTGGCACTATATTGGTAAACGGTATCTCAAGGAAGTAAAAACGATTATTCGGGAATCAGACGAGTTACGGCCTATCCGAGATTCCCAAACCTTGGAAGCGATCGCAGAAAATACGAAAGCAGGAATTACCCCAGATTTTGACTTAAGAGAATATCAAGAAGCACTCCTAGAGAGCTATGGTAATGTCAAATTGGATAGTTTAGATACTAGTGGCTGTGCTTATAATGCACTAAAACTTTGGAAGATATTTATCCACCAAAATGTGCGAGAGGTTCATGACTTGATGCCGGAGGCGATTCATGAACTTCCTAAGGATTATTATCAAAAACTGCTAGAGAGTGGTCAACTAGAACAGGAAATTGACCAAAAGGAGTTGCAACGAGCTAAAAAGCGTTATTATCAACAGCCGATAAAATCCGTATTGGATGTAATTGAGGAATCTCAAGACTATCGCTATTTGGTGGTTTTAGGAGACCCAGGCTCTGGTAAATCTACGTTGTTGCAATATTTAGCCTTAAATTGGGCAAGAACTGATCTAACTACTGAGAGTTTTATACTAATTCCCTTACTGATTGAATTACGCACTTATATCCGGAATAGCGATAGTGGAAAATGTAATAACTTCTTGGAATTCTGCCATCAAAGCAGTGGAGCGATATGTCATCTCAATCAACATCACCTTGATCAGCAGTTAAAGGCTGGTAAGGCATTAGTGATGTTTGTTCGCGTAGCGTGGCCAACGGCCATGGCTTGGATGAAGTGTTTGAGCCAGGGAAACGAGAAGATGTTATTAAGGAGATTCATCGCTTTACGAATAAGTATCCTAAGGTACGAGTAATTGTGACATCTCGGGTAATTGGTTATAAACCCCAACGGCTACGGGATGCTGAATTTCGTCATGTTATGCTCCAAGACTTGGAGTCGGAACAAATCCAAACCTTTATCCAGCAATGGCATGAATTAACCTTTACTGATACTGATCAAGCCGATAAAGTTAGGAAAAGGGAGCGCTTACAAAAAGCAATTGAGACATCCTCCCCGATTCGACAACTGGCGCAAAATCCCTTATTACTAACCATGATGGCAATCCTGAATCGCAATCAAGAATTGCCTCGTGACCGCTCTGAACTCTATAACCAATCCTCTCGATTACTGCTCCATCAATGGGATGTGGAACGAGCATTACTAGAAGATAATCGTGTTGACCCGAAGACGATTGATTATAAAGATAAGCAACAGATACTAGCCAAACTAGCAGATTTCATGCAGGGCAATCAAGCAGGATTAGCGGGAAATCTGATTAGTGGGGAAGATTTAGAACGGATTATCAAAGAGGAGTTGAAATTACGGGATGTTAATGACCCGAGAGCGGTGGCTAAGGTCATGATTAATCAGTTGCGCACCCGCAATTTTATCTTGTGTTTCATGGGAGCTGATTATTACGCTTTTGTGCATCGGACATTTTTGGAATATTTCTGTGCTTGGGAATTTGTAAGGAAATTTGAGAAAACCCAGGAGATTTCCCTAGAACAGTTACAAACGGAGGTATTTGGTAAACACTGGCGGGATGAATATTGGCATGAAGTGCTGAGGTTGATTACGGGCATGATTGATTCCAAGAAAGCTGGCGAGGTTATTGAGTATTTGATAGCACAAGATGGAGAAGAGGATAAGTTTGTAAATTTATTTCTGGCAGCGGATTGTTTGTCTGAGGTTAGGAATCGCTATGAGATTAAATTAACGGATAGTGAATTACTGAATCGCGTCAAAGACTTAATTCATTATGATCTAAATTATGATTATGAGAAGTATGGAAATGAGGCAATTTTAGTATATAATATTATCACTCAAGCTTTGGTAGCAGTAGCAACCCATTGGCAAGACCATCGAGATACCTTACCCCTACTTCAACAATGGGCTCGCTCTGATAAAAAGTTGAGGGTGCGACGTACAGCAATTCTACTGTTAGCTCAAAGTTACAAAGACCATCCAGATAATTTACCCCTATTTCAAGAATTGGCTCGCTCTGATAAAAATTCGTTGCTGCGACGTATAGCAATTGAACAGTTAGCTCAAGGTTACAAAGACCACCAAGATACCTTACCCCTACTTAAAGAATCGGCTCGCTCTGATACTGATTCGTGGGTGCGACGTGAAGCAATTCAACAGTTAGCTGTAGGTTACAAAGACCACCAAGATACCTTACCCCTACTTCAACAATCGGCTCGCTCGGATAAAGATTCGTGGGTGCGACGTGAAGCAATAGAACAGTTAGCTCAAGGTTACCAAGACCACCAAGATACCTTACCCCTACTTCAAGAATCGGCTCGCTCTGATAAAAATTCGAGGGTGCGAGGTACAGCAATTGAACAGTTAGCTCAAGGTTACCAAGACCACCGAGATACCTTACTCCTACTTCAAGAATCGGCTCGCTGTGATACTGATTCGGATGTGCGACGTGAAGCAATTGAACAGTTAGCTCAAGGTTACCAAGACCACCAAGATACCTTACCCCTACTTCAAGAATCGGCTCGCTCTGATAAAGATTCAAGGGTGCGACGTAGAGCAATTGAACAGTTAGCTAAAGGTTACAAAGACCACCCAGATACCTTAGCCCTACTTCAACAATCGGCTCACTCTGATAAAGATTCGTTCGTGCGAAGTGAAGCAATTGAACAGTTAGCTAAAGGTTACAAAGACCATCCAGATACCTTAGCCCTACTTCAACAATCGGCTCGCTCTGATACTGATTCGTTGGTGCGAGGTACAGCAATTAGACAGTTAGCTCAAAGTTACAAAGACCATCGAGATACCTTAGCCCTACTTCAACAATCGGCTCGCTCTGATACTGATTCGAGGGTGCGAGGTACAGCAATTGAACAGCTAGCTCAAGTTTACAAACACCACCAAGATACCTTACCCCTACTTAAAGAATGGGCTCGTTCTGATATTGATTCGATGGTGCGAGGTACAGCAATAGAACAGTTAGCTCAAGGTTGGCACGATCAGCCTTGGTTATGGGAATTTTTATGCGATCGCGTAGCGTGGCCTACGGCCAATCGCGTAGCGGCTCTTTCAGAGCATCGCACTCTCAATGACACCTTTGAGCGTAAGGAAGACTGGGAGACAAATCCTCGACAAGTAGCCCTTAAGGCCATTCTCGAATATTATCCTAACCATGCCCAAAACCGGTCTTTATTACAGAATAGAGCAGAGCATGACCCCGATCCTAAACTGCGGCAGTTTGCTAAGGAGCAATTAGAATAGTGAATTAAGAATTAAGAATTAAGAATTGAGAATTGGGAATTGCAAATTTCTAATTTAGAAGTTATAATTTGTAATTATTATGCATTCTCCCTACATTCTTAATTCTACATTCTTAATTCTACATTCTTAATTCTACATTATTCATTATCCATTCTTACGACAACTGATTAATCTCATCCACACTCAACCCCGTATATTGAGCAATATCCTTCAGGGGTAATCCTGCTGCCTTCATCTGTTTAGCAACCTGTTCTATACCTTGTTGTCTACCTTGTTCGAGACTTTCCTGAATCAAGGTTTGGGTAACACTATACATATCCCGATAGACCTTGAGGCTATCCTGATACAGGGCTTGCTCTTCAGAAGAAAAGTTGGCAATCTCGGCCACTTCAAACAGCTGGGCAAACACATCCTCTTGCAAGGGTTCAGGGGGAGCATTACATTGGGCAAGATGCCTGAATAAAAATAACCACTTGTCAAAATGGGTTTCTAGTTGATCAACTGATTTAGTAAATTTCGGTAGTTCCACATAGATGAATTTCAATTTATCGTAGAACACTTCACACCGCTGGTTTTTTAGCTCTACCACATGCAACAGTTCTGAATCGTGCTTATGGTCATTAAAAATAAAATCCAGAATACTGACGCTATAGACTGCGGTTAGCTGATCATTCCAATCTCTCTGTTGCACCTTTTCTTGCATAGGGAAAGTGGCATAGTAAACACTGCGGTCTTTGAAGAAATTTTGTTTTGCCTTTTGCATTTCCACAATAAAGCGTTCACCGGTTGTGCTCTGACAATAAATATCAAAAATCGCTCTTCTCTCCACTAAAGTGTTACCTAAAAACTCGGGATTCTTAATGGTGACATCCTGAATTTGATGGTGGGGAGGTAACAGCGTATTCAAGAAATCGATCAACAGTGCCTTGTTGGGCTCAGTTCCAAAGACGCGCTTAAAGCCGAAATCCGTGAGCAGGTCAATGTATTTATCTGGCAAGGGGAAAAGCATATTTTAGAATGAAGAATGGAGAATGAAGAATGAAGAATGGAGAATGAAGAATGAAGAATTGGGAATGAAGAATGAAGAATGAAGAATGAAGAATGAAGAATTGAGAATTTGTTAGCAGGTATACAAAATTGATTACACATTTCACAAAACTCCAAACCTGACAATGTAAGGATTACCGAGATTGAGAGTAAGTAATTAATTCTGTGTAGGTGTGAAATTCTAAATTCTAAATTCTAAATTCTAAATTCTAAATTCTTCATTCTAAATTCTAAATTCTGACCTCCTTCGAGCACAATCGCTCCAATAAGGGTTTCGGAATTGTTTCAAAATCTTCAAGCAAGAAATCCATGATGGCCAGATGGCGCAAGTGACCAGCAGTGGGAGGGTAACAGCGACGACTGGTGCTAAACCAGCCGTTAACGGTTTGAACGGAACAGGAGCAGATCAAGGCTATATCTTCCCTCGTCAAGTCCCACTTCTGGTAGAACTGTTGCGGTGTCATGCCCAATTGGCAGTAACTGTACAGTCGGATTAGGATTTGCTCGCGCTCGGTGATGGGATAGGGATAGGAATTTTCCTCCTGAGACTCCCTCTGTTCAAGCTGTGCAAGCTGCTCAAGACGCTCTATCGCTTCGTGGTAATCGATGGGAAGATAAACAAATCGTTTTTTTCGCATTATTATAGAATTACCTCAATTGTAATTGGGTAGAAAGCCGCGCTTGGCGCTTGCTCGGCAGAAAGCGCGGCTTTTTTTTCATGATTATAGTATAACCATTGGGTACTTTTATTGTCAACCTAAAACAAAAAAAAGTCAAGGCAATTTGTAAATTTTGTAATAATTAGTTACAATTAAAGGGTTAGCATGGTTACTGGTTTAATTGATAGCTGAAATTGGAACATAGAATTATAAAATGTCAGTTTTTAGTGGTCAGTGGTCAGCGGTCAGCGGTCAGCAATCAGCGAACAGCCATCAGCCGTCAGCCTTTAGCTGATAGCACCTCAAGTAGCGTGCGCGTAGCGCTAATCGCTGTTCGCTTATAGCTTTCAGAAAAACTGAGACAGGGGTTAAATGTCATCGGGATTAATACCCATCTGTCGTAACCGTTCTGCTAATTGTTCAGCTCGTTGTTGAGCTAGTTCCTTCTGTTGGCGTTCAATTTCAGCTCGTTGACTTTCCTGTTGAGCTTGTTGTTGAGCCAGTTCTTTCTGTTGGCGTTCAAGTTCAGCTCGTTGACTTTCCTGTTGAGCTTGTTGTTGAGCTAGTTCCTTCTGTTGGCGTTCAATTTCAGCTCGTTGGTATTCAAGTTCAGCTTGTTCTGCGTTAGTGGGAATCCAATTTCCCTGTTGATCATACCAACGTAGCCACAACCGATTTAAGCCCCGATATCCCCCACGCCATAGACCTAAACCCAATTGCAACTCAGGCATCCAAAATTTAGAATTGTCTATGGTTTGGAGTTGATAGCTGCCGCCATCTAACTGAAAAATTCGCAATTCATTGCTGAGTCTATCAAAGGTAACATAGTAGGGAATTGCTAAAATTCGCTCGTACACTTCCCATTTGGTCGGTGCTTCTCCCGTTCGTTCACTGTAACCAAGGTCTTGATCTTTGGTACTGAAAGAAAGCAATTCTATGGCCACAATTGGTCTGACCTCTTCTTGCCAGATCACATAACTCATTCTCAGCTGTTGTCCCTGGTATAATCGGGAAATCCCTACTACGGCAAACCAATCCGGTCGTTTGTACCAAGCGGTATGGTTGGGGTCATAATATAAATTTAAATCACTGGCGACAAACACTCTTTCGCTCTCATAGTTGGGAGGGCGAAATGTTTCACTACACAGTTGTGGTTGCCAAAGATGAAATTCGTCAGGCAAACCGGGCTCCTCTGGCTCTTCACTGGGTAAATCATACATGGTGGGCAGGGTGTCTTTGGCCGGATGAGGGAGAATAACTTTTTTAAATGAGGGTTTGGCAAGTGACATGAGATTACCTCAATTTTTGTCGGAATGATGAGTTTGATTTTAACAACTGTCGGTAAGCATTAAGCCGTCAGCTGTCAGCCAGTAGGGAGTAGGGAGTAGGGAGTAGGGAGTAGGGAGTAGGGAGTAGGGAGTAGGTAACTTCGGATCAGGAAGCAGTATAAAAGAAATCCGAATAGTTTTTGATGTTATGATCAATCAGCAAGATTGTTCATTCTATATTTAGAATTGCTATAAAACTCAATCCCAATTTGTGATAATATCAGAAACTACTCGCAGCTATTTCCTGCTGAAAGCTGACAGCTGACAGCTGAATGCTTACCCCGACTCCCGACTCCCGACTCCCGACTCCCGATTCCCTAATTAATGAAGCGCTTCCCTAACCAAAATCACAGTACTATCAACACCCCGTGCGATCGCTTCTGGAATATTGCCATGGATCGCCTGCTCCAATAATCCCTCTCGACTAGCTCCGATCACCACTACATCATACTTGTGAGCCTTGGCTAAACGAATCAAAGCATCAGAAACAGAATAGGAACGGATTGGAATTGATACCACATTACTAATACCTTTGAGTTGTTGACGGAGGAAATAGGTAGCTTTTTCCAAGCTAGTCATTACAGGTTCCCCAGCTTGAGGGTTAAAAACCTGAGTTACTACGATTTGCTCTGCTTTAGCAAGGGTTGCTAGTATCGGGATTAATTGTAGGGCACGTCTAGAATTCGGTCCACCAGCAATGGGGATTAACCAACGCTTCCAGGTCTTAGCTAGTGAACCGTACTTAGAAGATTTAACATCTTCTATTACTTCCTTGCCTTGGGGTAATTTCAGCAATACTAAATCACAGGGAGCTTGTCGAATCAAGGTATCGATAATATTACCAAAAATCTGATTAGGACTATTAGATGGTGCTCCTTTCCATCCCATCAAAATTAGATTAATATGTCGTTGTTTAATGGTTTCTAGAATGGCTTGAGCGGTATCGTGGGATATCCGGATTTGGGTGTGAACTGGCATTTCCCACCGTCGCCCTAGCCTTTCCGCTTGCCTTAGCAATCTGCGACTTTTAGTAGTATCAACTGCTGTCTGAGCAGGACTACTGCTGCGAGAGATGGGTATTACCTGCAAACACTCAAGTTCATAGTCGCGATCGCGGCCAATAGCAGTAGCTATTTCTAACAATACTGGTGCTGATTGCGGATTAGCTAAGGGAACCAACATCCGTCCACTACCGGTAGCTGGAGCGCGAGTATAATAGACACCATAGGAGGGATCAGGACTTGGTCCTAGTTGCTCTTTTTCCCCACTAAGTTGGTTAGCTTCGGCACGAATAATATCACTAAAGGTAATGATTCCGACTAACTTTCTGCTTTCTATAACAGGTAACCGATTGAGTTGATAACGATTAAGAATGTAGAGAACGTGGCTTAAGGTATCATTGTGTCTAACTGTTATCGGTTGTGGAGTCATCATCTCTTTTATAGGGGTGTTTCCAGGCAGTTGGTCTCGATTTTTGGCAATATCTTCTTGAGTAATAATCCCGACCAATTTCCCCTGAGCAACTACTGGAAAGCCGCGATGACTAGAATTACTAAAGGTCTGAATGGCTTGATCTAAGGTCATCTGACTCCCTAGGGTTTCTACCCGGCGCTGCATAATGTCAGATGCTTTCAAACCAACTAAAGTTCTTTTGTCCACCTTTACTTGAGGCAAGCTGTAGCCTTTCCTCTCCAACAAACGTTGATAGAGAGACCCTTTGGCTAATTGATCGGCAACTAGGTAGGAAACCACACAGGTGATCATTAACGGTAGGACTAGATTAAAGTCCGTTGTCATCTCAAACACGATCACAATGGCGGTGATGGGTACCTTGGAAACAGCACTAAAAAATGCTCCCATCCCTGCCAAGGCGTAGGTAATCGGAACACCTAATCCGAGCAGATGATACTCACCGATGCCGACTAAATAGCCTAATGCGGAACCCAATACTAGGGAGGGATGAAACAACCCCCCTGGTGCTCCAGAACCATAGGCAATTATGGTCAGTAAGAAGTAGACCAGAAAAGCAAGACAGGTAAATTTCCAGCCGACATTACCACTGAGCAACAACTCCCGCAAACCACTGTTGTTATGGAACTGCTTCGGTAGCAGTGCTACAATACACCCACTAAGCATCCCAGCTATACCAATCCGCAATGGCAAGCTCAGCTTAAGGCGGTCGTAAAAATTCAGACTGGCCAGAATTCCCTGATTAAACAAAGCTGCTAGCAATCCAGCTAACACCCCCAACAACAAATAGAAGGGAATCTCAAGAGCGGAAAAGGTGCTGGAAAAGTTGCTTAGTTCCCGATTAAGATCTAGGGTCCCTCCACCCAATAGCCGGGAAACCACGGCACCAATAAAAGATGCTAGAATAGCAGTACCGAGGGTTATATTAGATAAATCTGGTAACAGTTCCTCAAAGATAAAGGCTACACTAGCCAGGGGAGCATTAAACCCAGCGGCTAATCCAGCCCCAGCCCCAGCGGCGATCATTTGACGTCGGTGATCAGGAGAGGTGGGTACCCAGCGAGTCAATTGAGCTGCCAAAGCTGCCCCAATATGAACGGTTGGGCCTTGCCGTCCCATAGTCATTCCCGCCGCCAGAGATAGGATAGTGCTGACCAACTTGACCGCAGCAACTAGTAAATTCATCGCGATGGGAAACCGGGCAAGGGCACCTTTGATCTGAGGTACGCCACTACCAGTTGCCTCTGATGCTAGAAACTCAATCAGGAATCCGCACAGTAATCCTAAGCAGAGTCCAAAAGCGGGTAGGGCAAAGCTAGGGGGTAGGATCAGAGATGCTTGAAGCCGCCAACTCCCTAACCAGCCAATACTTTGTTTGAGTAATACTGCTGAGAGTCCTGAGACCAATCCAATCAGACAGGCTTCGGCAAGGGCAAGACTTCTTTTGGGGATCAGCCATTGGGTAATGGGATTGATCATTGATTGATCATTAGTTAATTTTCATTAGTGATTATTCGTGGCTGCTTTGTAAATACCAGGATAATTTCTATAGTTACAAAAAAATAAGCACCAAGCACCGAGCACTAACCCACTAATGACTAGAGGTTACCGATAGTCCTTCCACAATTAGAGAGGGTGTATAGATGCTATCCTGCCAGTCAGCATCATCACCCAGTACTACTAACTGTTTAAGGGTGTTGTAGACATTCCCAGCTACCATGGTGTCTTTGACTCGACCAATAATATTTCCTTGTTGCACCCGATAACCTAACTCAACATTGACGGAAAAGTCACCAGAGATGCCAGCACTACCGCCAAGAATCTGGTCTATGACTAATCCTTCGTCTAATTGCCCAATTAAGTCATTGAGTGACCCTTGGCCTGGTTTAATCAGTAAGTTGACTAGATCAGGGGTTGGGTAGCTGCCTAGGCTAGGGCGAAATCCATTGCCAGTGGTGCCAGTTCCCAGTAAGCGACCGGTAGTGCGATCGCAATAAAACTGTTGCAATTGCCCTTCACTGATGAATACGAGGGATTGGGTAGGGGTGCCTTCATCATCAAAGGGGCAACTGTAGGGAAATTCAGGATTGGGTTCTTGAAACAGGGTCAGGTTTTTTGAGGTAACCACCTGACCTAGACTATCACTCCAGGGGGTGGCTTTTTCAAGTACCCGTTTTCCATTTAAGGCTGCTTCCACAGTGCCCCATAGCAAATCCGCTGCTTTAGAGGTCAACAAAATTGGCACACGACCACTGGGAGTAGAGACATTTTCCGTTGCCCAGTTGAGCCGTTGTAAAATTTGCTCTAGGACTTTGTTAGTGTTTAGGCTTTCCTTGGTTGAAGATGGGCTTAATCGAATTTCTGTACTATCACCGACACTTAAAAAGTCTTCACCCCTGACCCATTCAACCCCAAGGAAATAACTGAGGGTTGTGTCAGTGTAAGAGCAATGTAATCCTTCAGAGTTAATTAGGCTAGTGGTTTCTGACTCCCATTCCGACTCAGCGCTACACAATACTTCTGGGTAGGCATCGCGAATTAATGCGATCGCATCGGAGCCCATTGCTACTAATTCTTCTATCGGTATAGTTTCTGGTGAGTCGGAATAGTTAGCGCTCGGACCATCAGCCAGTTCTATAGATTCTGGTTCATTGAGTGCAGTCATGGCCATTGCCCGGTCTACTAAATCTTGGGCTGCCACTGCTCCATAGCCCACTGCTAGTCCCGGACGTCCGTCTCGCCATAACCGTAGCGCTGTCCCTTCCGATTGACTACTTTCGATTTGTTTGAGCCGATTAGCTTCAAAAAACACAGGACGAGAAAGCGACCGCGACTGATAAACCTCTGCACTAGTCGCTCCTGATTTAGCTGCTAAGTCTAACAGTTGTTCAGCTTGCAGCTCTTGCGGTATAGTTTCAGCACTCATATTGCAAAGGGAGTAGGGAGTAGGGAGTAGGGAGTAGGGAGTAGGGAGTCGGGAGTCGGGAGTCGGGAGTCGGGAGTCGGGAGTAGGGAAGAAAAATTCTCACAATTTATTTTTACCTTCTGCCTGTTGCCTGTTGCCTGTTGCCTGTTGCCTGTTGCCTTTTGCCTTTTGCCTTGTCTTATAACTCCCGGCATAGCCAAAATCCAGCAAACCGTTCTGAGGTTGGACTCGATTGTACGGCCAGAAAATGGACAAGATTAGCGTTCTGCTTTGCTTCTTCAAAGCTTTTTGCCTCTGCCAGAATTTGGGATTTGGTCAGGTTAGCGAGAATCCAGCTTTCATTGGCACCAGTTTCCAGTAACAACTTTGGCTTATCATCAGTAGTGTCAAGTCTCACAAAGGATAGCTCTAAACCTGACATCCATGCCGCTAGGGGTTTAGCTCGTTGGGAAAATATAATCAGACCGGGAATGGGGGTTTCTGGGGCAATGTCCATGATCGAGACCGGGAAGGCTTCACCAAAGTCAATATCCCACTCGTTCATTTCCTCAAAGGCAGCGGCTTGTAGACTTACAACTGCCCACTTCTGTCCCTGCAAGGCATCGGGTAGTGGTTTAGGGATGGGGGATTGATAACGGACAAATGAGGAAGCAGCGGCGGCGGGGTCATAGCCTGGTTGATTGGGATAAAAGTCCTGTATCCTTTGTTTTAGCCATCGCTCCAAAGCATAGGTGCGACGGCTGGGTTGAGCTGGAATATTCAGCTCATTACAGGCTTTGGTAATCATATTGTTCATCTGACGCCGAAAGAAGCGAATCTTGGTTGGTGGCTGTTGAGCTTTTGCGATCGCATCTGACAAAGCCTGCCCCAACCAAATTGAATTCACCTGCTGGTTGGGACACCAACTAGCGTATTGAAACAGTGTCTCAGGTGAGAGGTTGATGTCCAAAGGACTCTCGCAAATTAAGACTTCCCAAAGTTTCTTCTGATTTTCGTCCAAAATTGGGCGGGAGTAAAAATCGAGTTCCCAAATTGTTTCCATGCCACCATTAAGATAATCTCACCCATATTTATGATACGGCTCCAAGAGCGCAATCCGTAAGCATTCAGCATTCAGCTTTCAGCAATCTGCTACCAGTTATCAGTTATCAGCTATCAGCTTATGGGTTACATCACAGGCTAGAAGCCTGTGCCACACTACTTGAGGTGCTTTTGAATAAAATCAGCTGACCACTGACTACTGACCACTGACCGCTGACTGCTGACTGCTGACTGCTGACCACTGACTGCTGACCACTGACTGCTGAATGCTTAAGATGTGATTAATTCTATTTAACTATATATAATTAAATATATTCACAATTGTGAAAGTCAACAAAAAACTATGAGTAGCGATCGCACAGACGTATTAGCCGCCAACACAGCGTTTTATCGAGCTTTTGAGAAAAAGGACATTGAAGCCATGAGTAAGGTCTGGTCTCAAGGCACTGGTAGTCTTTGTATTCACCCTGGACGTGATGTAATCAAAGGTTGGCGGCAGATTCGCTCATCTTGGGAACTGATATTCAAGAATACCCAATACCTGGAAATTGAACCAGAGATTATTGCTACTGAAGTCAGGGACACTCTTGCCTACGTTGTTGTGCTAGAAAAAGTGTTGCAAGTTAGCAAGGGTAGAAGGATTGAGGCAGAATCCATAGCAACCAATATGTTTGAGCTTATGGCTGGCTCTTGGTATTTGGTGCATCATCACGGCAGTCCACTAATGGGCTAACTTCAGATAAAACCTGGTTTGAAGGCCCAGTTTGGGACATTCCCCCTAAAAACGTAAATTTCTAATTTCCCGACTTTTGGGAAGGGTTCTGTTGGCTATCCGGATTGTTTTTATCATCCATCATCGATAACTCAACGTTTGCTTATTAATAATATTTAGGAATAAATTTCCAGCAAAACCGAATCCCCTATAGGGTTCAGGAAGAGGTAATTGGGGAAGAGTTTATTCTCTTTAACCCCGAATTACCGAGTTTCTGGTGTTTACCACTAGAGATATAGAGTATCGTCTTTAAAGAGTAGATTATCACATAAACAAAAAAAATTATCAATTAATTTTGGATACAGTTGAAAACTACCCATAGCAAGTTATGCTCCTGTTGGCGAATCACCTCAATGCTAGGGAAATCGATAGGGTGATGGAGTGATGGGGTGATTGGGGTGATGGGGTGATGGGGTGATGGGGTGATGGGGTGATGGGAAGAAAGTGCTAGGTACTAAGGTCACTTGGTATTAATCAGAGGGGAGAAGAGAGGGAAAGCAAAGTTTATGTCCGTGTCGAGTATAAAGGGAAGATTTCGTCACCTAGGTGGACTTCGCTTGTGTAACCCCAGGCTTTAGCGTGAGGGCATGCTGAGGAGAATCAAACCATCCTGTCGATCTCCCCATGATTAATACTAGAGCAATGTTTTAGACAAAGTGTCGTTCGATCAGGGTGGGAATTTGCTGGGGAGCCACTTGGCTGTAGCGAGCTTTGTCTGGCATCATCACTAGGTTAGGGCCATGTTTGCACTGTTTGAGGCAGCCAGTTTCTTTAATCTTGACTTGGTCTTCTAAACCATGGTCCTTTAAACTCGATGCGATCGCATTACACACCGCTTGACCCCCCCGTTTCCGACAACTGGATTTCTGACAAACTAAAATACTCGCTTTCCGGCTGGGAGTTTTGGGAACCAAAACAGTTGTTGGCTGCTGGTGGGGGGGAGCAGCAAGGCTCACCTCATAGGCTTTAAGTATAAGTTTTCGAGTTTTGCGCTTTAGTTTGCTGGTGCCACTCACCTCAATCCACGCCCCAGGGATAATCGCTGGATCCAAGCTCTTTCTGAGAGGTTTAGATAACTTAATCCAATATTCGACATCTGAAACAGTAATTCTTAAGTACTTGATTTTATAGCCATCCTTAATGACAAAGTCTAATAACTGTCCTATTACACTAAACTCTGAGACTGGCTCTTTCAACTTAGACATAGTTATTTACCTCTAGGAAAACTGTTTTTCTTTAATCAACCTTAAAAATTGCCATCCTTATGCACTCAATCTTTATAATGTGCTGGATTTAAGCAGATTTTACCAAGACAAATCCCGTTCACGGAGTCGTGACTAATCAAAAATCTCTCTCAACTAATCTATCACAAATAATCGTCAATAGAGCTTCTGGAAAAGTTAAAAATTGTGTTATTAGCGACATTTGGGAGTCTAGATTAAATAAGATTAGATGTGTTAGCCTACTTAATAGCCTGGCAATAAGGCACACTTAATGAAAACAAGAGGTGAACACTATTATGTCTACAACTCAGGGTCTACTACGCTCCTTTGGTGAAATTGCTGACAATCCAATTTTGCTGGAAAAAAACGTTACCACCCCTGTTTGTGAAGGATTAAACATAGCTTTAGCCAGTTTCCAAGGGTTGTACTTGCAATATCAAAAACACCACTTTGTTGTGGAAGGAGCAGAGTTTTACTCCTTGCATAAATTCTTTGAAGAAAGCTACGAGGATGCTCAAGATCATGTCCATGACTTAGGAGAGCGTTTGAATGGACTAGGAGGAATTCCAGCTACTAGTTTTGCCAAATTAGCTGAATTGTGCTGCTTCACTCCTGAATCTGATGGAGTTTACAACTCTCGCCAGATGGTAGAACATGACTTAGCAGCTGAGCAGTCAATCATTCAGTTAGTACGCAGTCAAGCTGCTCAAACAGAAAGCCTGGGCGATCGAGCCACCCGCTATCTTTATGAGAAAATCTTGCTCAAGACTGAAGAACGGGCTTATCATTTGAGTCATTTCCTGGCTCCGGACAGCCTAGTAATGGGATTTATGGGCAATGGAGCAAACTAAACCAACTTCAACCTAATTTCCCACTCCTTACTGCATCAAGAAAAACAGCATCAAGAAAGTTAAGACATGAGGGTTGACGGTCAACCCTCATGTCTTAACTTTGAACCAATATGAAATATAAAACGGAGAGGGGGAGATTCGAACTCCCGGAGCCTTTCGGCTCGCTCGATTTCAAGTCGAGTGCAATCGACCACTCTGCCACCTCTCCAGGCAAATCTATATTAACAATCCGTGGCCAGGATGGCGACCATCTCTACAAAGTTATAAAATTTTGTTTTATAACTTTGTTTTATACCAGCAACGCTTCAGAAGCCTGGTAAAGTAATTCTTCAGATACCACCGAGTAATCCTTACCCACCCAGACCAGGGATACTTGATCCACTATACCGCCTTTGAGAGACACTATCGAAAAATTCCGCAATCGGTCTGTATCGGTTTCGAGAATTCGAGGCACACTGGCTGCATTTAAGTATACAGTCCCTTCCGGACTAGTAACAATCCTGGTTCGTAGTCGGTCTTTGGTGTGCTTGAGGATGTGGTGCATATGACCAAAGGTGACTAAGGGAATGTTTTTACCCAAGGAATAGGTTTTTGCGATCGCATCTTCCAAATCCGGGTCCCCATGATCACCACCAGTAGGATACCAGTCTTTACCACAGGGAGCTTCTGCTTGCTCACCTAGTCCCGTCGGACCATTATGACCGATCAAGATTACCGTTTCGTAAGCCGCACTACGCACTGCTGCTAGAATGCGCTCAACGGATTCAGAAAAGCTATTAATGCCATACTGTTCCCTGTAAAACTTCTTATTGCGCCAAGTCTGCCCACCCCAACTGTAAGGGCGAGCACCAACTACAGAGAGATTCAAATCTGGGAAGTCAAGGTAACCATAACCCACATGGGTTGACCCCAATAGATCCAACTGTTGCTGTACCCTATCTTCTACTTCATGGTCATAAGGACACTTTTTCCTTCCCCATTCCGAAGCAGTATACCAAGCATCATGGTTTCCCATAATCACCGCCTTGGGTAGGTCAATCGCAGCAATCATCTGGACTATATCCACCGCCTCATTGCCGAAATCCCCGACAAATAAGACCAGATCCACACCCAACTGCTCAAGAGCTATAGCATCTTCCGGTTCCCACAGTTGATGAATGTCTCCAACAACGGCAATTTGGATTGATTGTTTTTGATGAATCGTCATGCTTGTGTAACTATCGCCCCTTCTCCAGGATAAAGGCAAAAGGGCAAACAGCAATATAACATCGAAAAAAGAATACTACATATCACCCCATTATCCCATTAATCCATTATCCCATCAGCCCTTTGCACAGAGGTTGTTTCTGAGCATCCGGATCGAGCAGCTGATAGCTGAAGAATACATTAAGTGTGACTTTTCTTGAGGAGTCTCTAACGGATCTGAGGCATTCGTGATGGCTGATCTGAAACTATTGGCAAATTCTACCGTCTCTACTCTGTGTCCCCCCCTAGGGCTGTTTAATCTGCTCAATAGTATCTAGTCTGACGGGCAGATACCGGAGATAGCTCAGATCACGGAGATCAGAAATACTTTATTCTTCCATTCTTCCATTCTTCGGCACCTTCGGCACCTTCGGCCTATTGCTCTCCTTGCTCTGAAGCACCATCAACACTTTCACAGGAAACATCAACGTAAGCGGTTAGTAAGAAGCGTATGTCTAGATTAGCGTTTAGCCCAGGAGCAGGACCAGAACAGTTAATCAATGGACGTTATCAAGTTATTGACATCCTTAACCGTGTGAGCTGGGGTCAAACTTGTATTGCGTTAGACACTTACCGACCCGGAAATCCCGAATGTATTGTTAGACAATTCCGTCCTGTTACTGATGACCCTGACTCCTGGCAAGCTGCAAAAGATATATTTCATCGTGAAACTAAAATTTTGGAGATTATCTGTCAGCATGACCAAGTTGCCAAAATTTTAGATTGCCTAGAAATTGACCATAGCTTCTACATAGTTCAAGATTTCATCCCTGGACGACCCCTGAGTGAGGAACTCAATCAACCCTGGAGTGAAAGCAGAGTAATCAATCTGCTACAAGAGGTTTTAGAGATTTTGGCATTTGTGCATCGCCAAGGGGTGATTCATGGTGATATCAAGCCAGACAATCTGATCAGACGATCAGACGATAGCAAATTAGTTTTAACTGACTTTAGCGGTATTAAGCAGGTACGGACACCATTAGTTGGTGTTCAATTTAGTGCCATAGCGGCTTTGGGGGCATTCGGGTATATACCAACAGAGCAAATTCTCGGTAAACCTCGTCCCTGTAGTGACCTATATGCTGTAGGGATGATTGCCATTGAGGCACTCACAGGACTCAAACCCTTACACCTAGAAGAAGACCCATTAACCGGAGAAGCCCTTTGGCAGGACTACGCCACAGTCACTAAAGATTTCGCTGGCATTATTCAGCAGATGGTGCGCTATTACTTCAAAGACCGTTACCAGTCTGCTGATCAGGTTTTGGAGGCACTCCATTCCTTAACTAGTTCTAAACCATCTATAAACTTACCAATGTCTTCAGCACCACCAACATCCCCAAACCCCTACAAACAAAAAACTGACGATAATCTGGGTGAGCCAATTGAACCAGAGACTCTTGAAACAGAGGAAACAGAGGAAACAGAGGAAACAGAGGAAACAGAGGAAACAGAAGACATTTATTATCCCTCTGTGCCTACTATTCCTACCAGAAGGTCTAGTGGACTTAATCTCACCGCCATGGGAGTTTCCGCATCTGTAGCCTTGTTAGTAGTAGCTGGAGGCTTCTTGTTCTCATCGGGTGGCAACCAGGCAGAAACTAAGCTAGCACAGGCTGAGGAAAAGTACCAGCAAGGGGATTTAGACGCAGCGCTGAAGCTGGTAAAATCGATACCGGAAGATAGTGAAAACTATCAAGATGCTCAAAATGCGATCGCTCAGTGGAAAAAAGATTGGCAAGATGCCAAAGCCCTATTTCCCCAGATAAAAACTGCCTTTGAGCAACAGAAATGGGTAGAGGTAATTGAGCAAGCTAGTCAGATTCCTAATATTGTCTTCTGGCAACAGCAAATAGAACCTATGGTCAGCCAATCTCAAGCTAATCTTGAGAAGGAAGCTTACCAGTTACTACAGCAGGCTTACAACCAGGCTATCGAGAGAGACTTTACTGGTGCACTCAACACATTTAAACAAATCCCAAAGGGAACAAAAGCCTACGCTACAATTCAACAAAAAATTCCGGAGTACACTCAAAAGCGAAACATAAAAGCAAACTTCCTTCTTCAGCAGGCTTACAATCGAGCTGCTCAGAAAGACTTTACCAATGCATTGGTATATTTGAAAAAAATTCCTCAAAATACCGATGCCTATCCTAAGGCTCAGGAAAAAATTGTTGACTATACCGCTAAGCAAGAAATTCGGGCTAAGTATCTCTCAAAGATGGCTTATAACCAAGCTGTTTTAAAGAACTACACTAAGGCTTTGGATTATTTGAAACAAATTCCTAAAGGTACCTCCGTCTATGCCAGTGCTCAAGCCACAATTCAGCAGTATGCTCGATAAGCTATTGTGCCGTTAAACTGTCTATTATTGAAATCAAATAAAAAAGATATATCCCAGTGCCCTTTTGCCGTAAGCTATCAGCTATTAGCTGATAGCTTACTTGTTTTACCCTACAGGAGTTAATTGATATTTACTACTAGCAACTAACCTGGGATTGCGATTCATTGCTACTTCTATAAAAGCAGGACTTTCTTTGTGCACTACTTCGGGAAATTTGCCCGAATTAGCCATAACTTTTCTACCTGGTGCGTAAGCTTCGATCACATTACCGCTCACAGAACACATTACCATTAAATAGTCACAAACTGGGCATTCAGTTTTGGTGACCTGATCTCCAGCACAAGCATAATGTGATGCTTGAGAACCGATTAAGTAGTGACGTTGAGCCATATTCCCACAGTTGGGACATCGGACTGATTGAGTTGTCTCCATTGCCGATTCTCCTCATTTACATGTCATGGCTTGAAGGAAATAAGTCAGACTTAAACTCAGAATTCAGAAAGTTTTTTAAATTTTTATGTTTTTAATTAAACCTAAAGTTGCTGTTCAAGTGCGGCAGTAAATTTTTCATAGTCAGCAACTCCTACAATAGTTTCTACCACTTCACCGCCCTTAAAAATCAGCACCGCAGGAATGCTGCGGATACTGTATTTTTTTGCAGTAGCTTTGTCGGCATCAATATCGATTTTTACTACCTTAACGCGATCTTTGTACTCTTCATAAAGTTTATCCATTAAAGGACCAATTTTACGACATGGACCACACCAAGGGGCTGTAAAATCAACGACAACTGGAACTTCAGAGGTTAAAAGTGCATCAAATTCACTGTCTTTGATGTAAGCAACTGTACTCATGATATATTCTTGAAATTTTTTAAAACTACCACAAATTTATAGTCAACGGTAAAGGGTAAAAAGTCAATAACAGTCAAGATGGTTACCCCTTTTATCTTCCTTTAATAAAGAAGGGCGCTTAATAGATTTGAATAGCTGTAATAACCAGGATGGCTAAGGCTATAGTTTGGTTTACCATGGTTATATGAAGTTGCTTGATGCATTAAATTATGGCTGCTGAGGAATTAGAAAGGGATAGCCTGATCGAAAGGCTAAACCGAGGTAGACAAGCGAAGGCAACTATGGGTGGCTATGCAGGTTATGGTTCACCGGCCTTCGGTCAACGCGCCCTAAATGGTGAGTTAGTGGATGATCCCCAAGAACAGCATGTAATTGAGTTAATTCGCCGTCACCATAAATCGGGCAAGTCATTACAACAAATCGCTAACTGGCTCAATCAGCATGGCTATACAACCAAGCGTGGTCAGCAGTGGAAACGGATCTCGGTTAAGCGGGTTTTAGACCGGCTATACGGTAGAACCCCTAGGGTGTCTAGTTTGCCTCAAAACCCCAGTCAAGGGAACTTAAATCAGTAAGTAAATCAGTAAGCTCCAAGCTGGTAAAGTAGTTAGAACACCTGAAACAGAACGTTAGATAAGCCAGGGTACCTGATCGGACAATCCCATCGGACAATCCCATCGGACAATGCCATCGGACAATTGCCAAGCTAGGTCAGCAATGCCTAATTATTTGCCCCTAAGCCCAAATGGTGAAAGTCCCAGTATCCCTGGCAACCTATAAAAGCCAAAAGCTATGTCATATAAGGGTTAAAGATTATTTTGCTGTAACATCTATTTATTATATACCTTTATACAAGTTATGTGCATATTATTTCTGGATTTGCGGGATTTGTCCGTAACATCCCTCTAAAAAAACCCAGGCTCAGTAAATACACCAGCGCCATAGTGTGTAGCGGTTGGCGGCGGTCGTAGGTCACGGAAGTTCACGTATCAAATTAATTATGCAACTCAACGATCGACTTATCTGCGCCCCAACCCTAGAAGAGGCAATAGATCATCAGCCTTTGATCGTTGCTCCTGACACCCTCCTAATCGACGTAATTGCTTTGATGAGTCAGGAGGGAGGCAAAAGTTGTTCATTGCCCAATTTATACTCACCATCAGACCAGCTCAGCATTCGTGAGCCACGGTCTAGCTGCGTTTTGGTAATGCACTCAGACAAGTTGCTGGGAATATTTACTGAGCGCGATATTGTCCGGCTAACAGCTAATGGCATTAACTTTCAAGAGGTAACAGTAGCTGAGGTCATGGCACAGCCGGTGATTACGTTTCCTCAAACTGCTTGTCGGGATATCTTTGCTGCCTTATTTATATTTCGTCGGTTTCGGATTCGCCACTTACCAATTGTGGATGATCACGGTCAGCTTGTGGGTGTTGTCTCACCAGAGCGAATTCGCCAGGTCTTGCGACCAGCCAATCTGCTCAAGTTACGACGGGTATCAGAAGTGATGACCCCCCAGGTGGTTAATGCGCTTCCAACTGTCTCAGTATTGAGTTTAGCCCGACTCATGAATAAGCACCGAGTTAGTTGTGTGGTCATTACCTCCGACCATGGAGAGGATATCTGTATGCCAGTGGGGATTGTCACAGAGCGGGATATTGTCCAATTTCAGTCTCTCAAGCTGAATTTGTCTAAAGTCCAGGCTCAGGATGTGATGAGTACACCTCTATTTCTGCTGAGTCCTGAGGATTCTCTATGGACAGCTCATCAGGAAATGCAAAAGCGTCGTGTGCGGCGATTGGTGGTGTCTTGGAATTGGGGTAAAGAAATTGGTATTGTCACCCAAACAACCCTGCTGCGAGTGTTTGACCCAATGGAAATGTATGGCATTGTGGAGACATTGCAGCAAACCGTTGAGCAATTAGACCCAGCCAAAGAATCCGTGAACAAATCCCACAAAGCCATTCCCCCTGGTGAGGAGTTTGGGAAGATGGCAGAAAATGCGATCGCTTTATCAGGAGATAGGTTTAATCATAAATCAGAGTCACCCAACACAGACCAAAACACAGACCAAAACAGAAAACTAACAGTAATTTTGTCAAAACCGATAGAGGGTCAAGGATTAAATCATTCCCAACAGTGTGAGGATTTCAACTATCCCAAAAGTAACTTGAGCACCAGTCAAGATTATCAACTGTGTATCTTGCTCAACACTATTCAAGCTATTCTAGAAAACCTAGCTAACCACTCTAACCTATCATCAGAATTACGTCAAAGCCAGCTTAATTCAGCCTTAGATCATCTTGATCAAATGCGAGAGCTAATACAGAAAGCCCAAAACCAGTCTTGTCAGGATCAGGTCGTGGTAGATCAGGTAGGTACTTCTAGCAGTTAAGCTAATCCAGATTTAAGGGACATATTTGACTTGGTCTGAGTTTGTTGAACGGTGTTCGCCGTAGGCGTCCCTTGTTGGGTAGGTTAACGGTTAACAAAAACTAATTGGAATTCTTTGAGTGCTGGTAAAAAGTTTTTGTTTTCATGACTAGGGCGCGTCAGTTTAATCAGGGCAAAACGTTGGATAGGAGTTAGTTCTGCCCACTGTTGAGTAGTTACTACGACTCCCAATTCCATAGCTTTTTCCGCCACGGTAGATGGAATTACCTGAGAATTCATCCAGGGAGCTTGGGGATCAACAGGTAAATTAGAAGCGGGTTTTCCTGTATAGTTTATAACTAGGTGTTGAACATAGTCTGCATACTTTTGGATTGACTCGGTCGTAGTGCAGGGTATCTCTACCAGTTGCTGACGCTCGTGTTGATTAAACTGATGCCAGTGGCTCAGTTTAAGTTTGATGCCGCAAGTATCTAATTTCATCCGCACTTGCATAGGAATGCACCGTAAAGAATCCACAAAATCGGCTTCAAATTGGAAAAAATTAGTCATAGTATTCTCAAGCTTATGCATTAATGATGTTTTCTTGTGCTAGTACTCCGTATAATCCAGTAACTCATTGATAGAGATATAATGGCAATTGCTAATCCAATTACCTGGCTTCCAGAAGTTGTTTTCAGGTCAAGAATAATGATTTTACGGGCAACGGCAATTAAAGACGTAACAACAACTAACTCAAGTTGAATAACATGTTTTCGCAGATAAGCGGTTATATTCTCTAAAATTTCTAGTGCAATGAGAATATTTAGAAACAGTCCAAATATTTTGAAAAGTGTTTTGCTCAAAACTATTGCTTCTGGATTGGTTATTTCTTTAACTAGTGAAATAACTAGGCTTCTAAGTGCAACCAAGATTACCACCACCATCACCAAAGAAAGAACTTTGGAAACAAAACCCTCGAACAGATTTAGCCCGTATAAAAAATTCTCATCTTTGCCTGCATCTCTAAGTTTTTGGAAGAGTTGTCTTAACCGCCTCATAGGAATAGGTTAGTAAAAAGACAGATGATGGTTGATTTTAACACTTCCACGGCGCATTAACCTAACAGATTAGTCAATCTCGTGGTTGCCTTTCCCTGAGGCCACCTCCGATGTTCAACTATCGCAATCTCTATGACTTCATAAAGCCAAGACAATCGGCAAGAGGAAGGGCGTTGCTGATTCATGCAATGATTGAGGGTAATTGGTAATTGGTAATTGGTAATTGGTAATTGGTAATTGGTAATTGGTAATTGGTAATTGGTAATTGGTAATTGGTAATTGGTAATTGGTAATTGGTAATTGGTAATTGGTAATTGGTAATTGGTCACTGATCCCACTACACTTGACGAAGTTCCTTAGTTCACTAGCCCCAGACGGAGAATAGACCGGAAGAGGGGTCAGAGGGCAGAAATTGACCATGATCTTTGTCACAAAAATTTACAAATTGACATTGGGGGTGGATCAAGTTTTAGTAAACATATAGTAAAGATTTCATTAAAGTTTCCTATAAGTTGATTAGGGTGACATATATCCCCTAGATTTCCTTGTCAGTTTACTCAAGATTACGTGAAAATTGTGTGAAATTTGCATAAATTTGGTAATTTCGTGAAAAAAGTATGAATAAAATGTGAATGTAGAAAAGAAATGTGAGTTTCGCTTGACAACTACCCCTTGAATTTACTAGATTGCCTTTTGTAGATGAACAAAGTTTCACGTTCAAGATCATCAGCGTGAAATATAACTTCATAAACCAAACAGCCAAACCAATCCAACTTTGGATTAGTCTTTTTTGAAAGAATCAAAGAGGGTAACTATGCTCAAGCTAGTGATTTTATTGTTTCCGCTGACTGAGCCAGTTTTTTGAATAGAACTTGTAACTAGTTCACGCTAGACGCCATCGGCTTTATGGCGAATCGGGCTGAGTCGATAAACTGGCTCTCGATCAGCTCAGTAGATAGCCACATAGAAACTCTAGATAAAAACTCTAGAATATTTGTAAATTCAGGTGCTCATCTGTTTCGGTGTCTAAGTGTTTGGGGATTTACTTCAGACAACAGAAAAGTTTTCTGTCTAAAGACAGAGGAATTTAAAAAGGGTTTGTATTTGTTGTTGTAACGGGCCTGAAATAGGATCAATCTTTCACGCTCATCTGCGCTTAGTCTATTTAGGCAAGGCTCTGGTATTGTGAAAAATTAGGTGTAACATTAGGTTTCACAACAGCATCAACTTTGAAAAAATCATCCGACATACTCATGAACATACCATTAGGAAAGCGGAAGCCATCGCCGCGTTCTCTAATCCAGCTTTTTACTAAGAGCTTTTCAGGGGTGCTTAGGAAATTGAACCTAAAAGCAGTAGGTTTCAAACCCACTGACGACCCTAGCCATTGCTGGCAGTGCTGTGGGTTAACTATCTCGAACAGATTGCTTAGGGGTCTTAGATCTGACACCTCCGACACTGGTGTTGGCACTGAAGGCATTGAACAGGATAGCAGCTATTTCCGGAATGATGTGCTATCGTCAAACTTATCAGTCTCGGTGGGAGCAAAAAAAACGGAAATTATCTTACTGCAAGGGATGTTCAATCTCCTGAAAGTCTTCTGTGACATAACTCCAATCACCGATATGCCCGCATTACAAGGGAATCATACGAGGCTGATTGGCAAAATTCTACCCCACTGGCAAGTATTTAGGTTGGTAATCGATATCAAAGTCAATTCTGTTCTAGTCCAGCAGTTTTTAAATCCATTGTGGCCAATGACCACGGTGGGATCTGTTGAGTAAGTGAGCCTCAACAGATCCCACCGATTAATCCTTGGATTGAGAGTTTGTTATTGTTCCCCATGGTAGTTTGTAGCAGCAAAGCTTGTTTATCACTTAATGTTTATCCCTATAAGTGTTTAGACAAAGTTTAGACAAATAACTATGAGCTGAAACCCCATAGTCAGCTATTGGTCGCAATTGCAATAAATCCTTAACCTGTTCCAAGGCTTAATCATTACCGTGGTTAATTGGCAACTTCCCCTTGCCAGTTGGGTATAGACCATTACAAGATGTCGTTAATTCTGGGTGACTACCATGGCAAAAAAATTACTATCAATAACTAGTAGACCATCAACTAGTAGAACATCTCAACCAACGTCAACCTCTACGAGCTCTGAACCAGTCATGACTAATGATCAGCTTAACCAGGTCGTAGAAGCTATCATCGCAGGCAAGTATTCTTGGGCTTGTGTGTTAGTTCTGCGTTTTTCTGGCTACAACCCCCTCCATTACATCCCTTACCGAACCTACAATCGGTTAATCAAAGAAAACAGTCAAGGTGGTAACCATCCAGTTGGCAAAACCCCTGTATCACAATCACAGGTTGTTAGTAAGGTCTAGTCAGCTAAGCGGGAAATTTGGGAGATTCATCAAGTCTGAACAAAACCCACCTGCCTAGGTCAGTTTGATGGATTATTGATGGGCTATTGATGCAGAGGCTACTTGTCAACGTCTTCCCTTTTAATATGTTGAACTGCACTTGCATCAACCGACCTATCTGCTTACATCTAGCTGACTTCTATTATTGGCTTGATGGTTCGACTCAGACTTGACCTCCTATCCCCAACCCTTATGGGTTTACTTTACACCAGATGCCCTAGCGGTAATTTAAAGTTTCGATGAAGT
Organism: Moorena sp. SIO3E8; assembly: GCF_010692445.1. NCBI lineage: Bacteria > Bacillati > Cyanobacteriota > Cyanophyceae > Coleofasciculales > Coleofasciculaceae > Moorena > Moorena sp. SIO3E8. The sequence continues at coordinate 79,234 of NZ_JAAHHM010000026.1, forward strand.
TTACTTAAATTTTTTGTGAAATTTTTGTGAATTATTGGTAACTAGTCGGTTAGTGACTTGACAAAAACTAAGCTATTAGCTAACTAAATGTAGTTAATTATAAATGGTTAATTGTAAATGGTTAATTGTTAAAAATCAATTTTCAATATTTAACATATGAAGAATATAATCAGGGATTCGGAAGAGCATGGGTTACCATCGTCTTCTATCAACCCAGACCCTGCTAGCAATTTATCAGTAGTGCTTCAAAGCTTGACCCTAGACTCAGTCGATCCAAAGCTCAACTACGAATTTAGTCAATCGTTTGACCTTGATAACTTCCAGCTAGGGGATAAAATCCTCGCCTATAATACACCAGAGCTATCCAAAGATTCTGTTGAGATTGAACAAGATCACCAATATCTTTACCTAGTTTGTCAGGGGCGGGTACGACTACTAGGCTTTGATGCTGAAAAACAGCGGGAGGTTTCCATACAGGTACTCGAAGAAGGGGAAACCTTTGGTGCCTATGATCTCTTAGGTAGTCTATCCTATCCTTACAGAGCGATCGCAGCGAGTTCAGGACAAGTTGCTCGTATTTCCCTAAATCAACTCTTGCCTTGGTTGGAACGGTTGCCGAAGTGGTCGGAAATCCTGGGGCAACAAGCCCAGCACCGGCAATGCCTAATTTTCTTCAAGACTTTGACCAAATTGCGTACGCTTAACGGTGTTAGCCTAAATCAACTGTTGCCCTACATCATAGAAACACGCATTGAGGCTGGGGAGTCTCTGGTGTCCTCTTCCCAAGCTGGGCATTGCTGGCTACGTAGTGGTCAAATGGCAACGCCAGAAGGAACAGAGGCAAATTCCTCTGCTCCATTTCCTAGCATCGGAGACAGTTGGGGATATCCGATGCCAGTACCAACAGATTGGATTGCCCAAACTGATGTATTGCTTTACCAGCTGCCTCAAGAGCATTGGCAAGCGGCTTGCGCGATCGCACCAGTTTTGGCTAACTCCACCGACTCACCAGATCAGGAGAACAGGCAAAGTGCTAAAAATGGTGACGGTAAATCTCCATCGGCTCAAGGCCTAGTTAACAAAACCCATACTCCGTCACCACATCCAAACCAAACTAGAGCACGACCGACTCGGCGAGTTTTAGAACCTCCTAAGCAACAAACGCCAAAAGAACCCAGTCAGTCAGAAAGCTTTGATTTTCCTAAACCAGCAAAGCAGGGTTGGAAATTCCTAAGGTTTTGGCAGCGCTATCCTTTTATTGAGCAGCAAGCTTCCTCGGATTGTGGTGCTGCCTGCTTAGCCATGATTGGGCAGTATTGGGGTAAACGGTTTGCTCTCAACTCCCTGCGGGAACTGGCGGGAGTGGGCCGTTCTGGTTCATCCCTCAAAGGTTTATCTAAAGCAGCAGAAAGTTTAGGCTTTCAAGCTAGTCCAGTCAGGGCTTCTTTAGGTCGCTTAGCGGATCGGAGTAATCCTTGGATTGCTCACTGGGAAGGAGATCACTATATTGTTGTCTACCAAGTAAAGGGTAATAAGGTACTCGTTGCTGATCCAGCAGTGGGGAAGCGATCGCTTGCTCGCAAAGACTTTCTCCAAGGTTGGACTGGGTATGCCATGCTATTGGATCCAACTCCCCAACTAGCAATTACTCCCAGCGACAAACGTTCTTTAGGGCCGTTTTGGGGGTTGCTATGGCCCCATCGCTCAGTCCTGCTGCAAATTATCTTGGCTACCCTGATCCTTCAGGTTTTTGGTCTGATTACTCCCTTATTTACCCAGATCATTCTTGACCGGGTGATTATTAACAGAAGCCTTGTCACTCTTAATGTCTTCTCCATTGGTCTAATCATCTTTGGCATTTGGACGATTGGGGTTAGTATAACCAGACGCTACTTGCTCGACTACTTTTCCAATCGGCTTAGTCTCACCTTCGTCAGTGGGTTCATAAACCATACCCTGACCTTACCTCTGAAGTTTTTTGAATCCCGCCAGGTGGGGGATATCCTGACCCGAATTCAGGAAACTGGAAAAATTCAGGGTTTTATAACTCAGCAAGCGATTGCTACTTGGCTAGATGTCATAATGGTGTTTGTCTATATTGGACTGATGCTCTACTACAATTGGCGTCTAACTGTGCTGGTGTTGGCAACGATTTTACCCATCGCCATCTTGACTGTGATTGCCAGTCCCTTTCTACGCCAGGTGTCCAGGGAAATCTTTAAAGAAGCAGCCCAACAAAATTCTATGTTAGTGGAAATGATGTCAGGGGTTGCTACTGTGAAAACGGCGGCTTCGGAACAAGAAGTGCGCTGGCGCTGGGAAGATCGCCTCACCAATCAGTTGAATGTACAATTTAAAGGTAGAAACCTGGCTAACGGGTTAGGGTCAATTAGTTCTCTAATTAATACTCTCAGCAGCACAGCTTTGCTTTGGTTTGGCGCTAGCTTAGTAATTAATGAGCAGCTTACTATCGGTCAGTATGTCGCGTTTAATATGCTCATTGGCCGAGTCACTGGTCCGATTTTGGCTCTAGTGAATCTTTGGGATGAGTTTCAAGAAATCTTGGTGTCTGTAGAACGGCTTAATGATGTCTTATCTGCTAAACCAGAGGAGAATCCTCAAGAACCGATGCTGGTTCTACCTGAGATTAAGGGTGATGTAATATTGGAAGATGTTACCTTCCGATACTCCGAGGATGAGGATCGCAATATCCTACAGAATATTTCCCTACAGATTAAGGCTGGAGAAACCATTGCTCTAGTGGGGCGCAGTGGCTCGGGCAAGAGTACCTTGGTGAAGCTACTGCAAGGTCTCTATCATCCGACTAATGGTCGTATTTTGATAGATGGACACGATATCCGCCATATTTCCCCGCAATCTTTGCGTTCTCAAATGGGTGTGGTACCCCAAGAATGTTTCTTGTTCTCGGGGACAATTGTCGAAAATATCACTCTCTACCGACCGGATTTCAGCCTGGATGAAGCCGTAGAGGTAGCCAAACTAGCAGAAGCTCATGCTTTTATTCAAGGTATGACTTTGGGATATAATACAAAAGTCGGAGAGCGAGGCTCTACCCTTTCTGGTGGACAGCGACAAAGGATTGCCATAGCCCGAGCCCTATTGGGCAACCCCAAGATTCTGATTCTGGATGAAGCGACTAGCTCCCTAGATACAGAATCCGAGCGCCGCTTTCAACAAAACTTAGCTCGCATTAGTCGCGATCGCACTACCTTCATCATCGCCCACCGCCTCTCTACAGTGCGCAATGCTGACTGCATCCTTGTCCTAGACCGAGGCATTCTGGTCGAGAAAGGCAACCATGAGGAACTCATGGATCGTCAAGGTCTTTACTATCATCTAGCACAGCAGCAGCTAGATCTTTAATAGATCATTAACTAGTGCTCATTAGTCATTAGTTATTAGTTATTAGTTATTTAGTCATTAGTCATTTGTAAATTCCAATAGACCCTGGTTAGTCACAAAGGACTAATGACTAAGAAAATTTGAAGCTACCTATCACTATATCAAACTATGTAAAAATTTGCCAATTTGGCAACACAGTGATGTGAAAAGGACTAATGACTAATGACTAATGATTAATGAAATTTGAAGCTAGCTATCACTATGTCAAGCTTTGTAAAAAGCTGCCAAAAATCTGCCAATTTAGCAACATACTCAGATGAAATTGATCTTTTATCAGAAAAGTGGAAAAGCCCTGTGTGAATAGAAGGGGAGAAAAACGTGTTCAGATATGGCTCCACACCCATTTCGTAACCACTGTTTAGAATCCCCTGAGAATCCTCCATGACGCACACTCACAGGATTGTTTAATTCCAATTCCTTTGTTTAATTCACTCCCATGCACCCCACCAAAGGTGAGACGGAGGTAACTTGGAGAGCCTAACCCTAGGGTCAGTCCTGCTCAAGTCCACATCTGACAGCGTGCTCAGCCAAGCGGTTTGACCGACCGACGGCTACTTAAAGGGGAAGGGTTTAAGTTCTGATCTCGGGGTGCATTTAAGCTATCTGAAAAAGGGGCAAGTAGAGTCAGGTAATGCCAAAGATTTCGGTCTGCCCAACAATACCAAACTCGCCCCGGGAAGCTCAGGGCAGCACGAGAATTGGTCGCTTTCTTTCCCAAAACATTGGTCATTTCCCTAAAATGTTAATTTAGCGTGATCTACCACCATGACACAAGCAAAACCAATAAACTCCCCACCTGAGGCGGCTACGAGTCGTCAGGGTAACGTCGTTTTAATGCCATCAGGTCGCCTGAGACCTGATTATGACCAAGAGGCAGCCTCACCCAGCACAGAGGTAGGAAGCAATACTGCCCATGCTCCTAGTACGTCCAAATGGTCAACCTCCATACAAACTACCCTCGACCAGCCTCCGGCGAATCTTCCCCGGCTTTTGATGTTGGGCGGGTTAAGCTTCTGTACGATATTTGTGGCTTGGGCAACGTTTGGACAGATTGATGAAGTCGGTAAAGCTCATGGAAGCTTAGTGCCAAAAGGGGACGTTTATAAAGTTGACCCGATTGAGCCAGGCAAGATTGCTAGTATTAATGTCAAAGAAGGGCAAGCGGTTAAAGCTGGGGAAGTCTTGGTGGAACTGGATACAGAGCTTGCCACTCAAGAAGTAGAGCGTTTACAGAAAGTCCTTAATGCAGACCGGATTAAGTTAGTTCAGATGCAAGGACTGCTTGAAAGAACCCGTCTGGAAGCAGAAACTCGTGAGCAGATTACCCAAGCAGAAGTTCAAGCACAACAAGCTGCGATCGCACGAGCACAAGCTAGTGCATCGGCAATTAGACAACAAATCATTCAACATCAGTTAGCTAAAGCCGCTAATCGCGAACGATTACAACGGATGAAGCTGGTGCAGGCGACAGCCCAAGAACTGCTCCAGCAACGGCGGGCTAATGTAGTGGCTCTTAAAGAACGACTCGATAACCTTAAGCCTCTGTTGGCAGAAGGAGCAATCTCCAAAGAACAGGTATTTCAAGCAGAACAAAGCTTTCGTGCTAGCCAAAGTGCTGTTACCGAAAGCAAACTGCAAGAGGGTTTGAGTACTCGCGAACAAATCTTTCAAGCTCAGCAAAGTATACGCGATCGCGAAGCGGCGACTAGCCAAAGCCGAGGTGAGCTAGAACAGACTTTAGCAGAAATCAAGCGACTAGAGGCAGAATTAGAGCATCGGCAAGCGACGGGACGCACCACTCGCTTAGAAACACAGCAGAAAATTCAACAGTTAGAACTAGAACTGACCCAAATCAAAGCTAGAATTGCTGAAAATGAAACCCTGGTCAATACTGCTAAAACCAGGCTCAAACAGAAGTTTCTTAAAGCGCCAGTGGATGGGATAATATCTTCCCTCAACATTTCTAATGCTGGTGAAGTCGTGCAACCGGGACATAGCATCGCCGAAATCGCTCCTCAAGGTGCCCCCTTAGTGCTATCGGCAAATTTGCCTACTCGGGAGGCAGGGTTTATTAAGGAAGGAATGCCGGTGCAAGTGAAATTTGATGCCTATCCCTATCAGGATTACGGCATCATCAAAGGCACGGTGATTTCCATCTCTTCCGATGCTAAAGCCGATCAACTAATGGGTTCAGTCTATAAGGTGAAAGTGTCCCTTGACCGTGACTATGTGATTGAAGATGATGAAATCATCCGGTTTAAGGCTGGTCAGACCGCCAATGCTGACATCATTATCCGCCGCCGTCGGATTATCGATTTCTTATTGGATCCGATGCGACAACTGCAAAAAAGCGGCATCGATCTATAGTGCTCTGTTCTCAAATCACTTTCATCACTGACTGATCGTTTGCCGTTGACGGTTAACAGTTGACCGTTAATGCTTAGTAGTCAACTTGCTAGTAATTCCTTGGAATCTGCAAGTTAACTGCACCCCAGCTTATAAACTATTGACCTTTAGACTTACAGGATCAGAAATAACCATGACCTATCGTATTCCTTCTGCCAATACCAAGCTCGACAAAGTGATGGATACCGATAAGTTTAGCGAGATCGAAGAAGCCATCCTTGATGGCAAGTATTCTTGGGCTTGTGTGTTGATGCTACGGTTGGCAGGCCATAACCCCCTAGACTACATGCCTTCTAGAACCTACAGCCGCTTGCTCAAACAAAACCGGGACATGATATTACAGAAGCAAGCTAGTATGATGAGCAATGGCACTAAAGCCTTGAATGCACGGCAGCGTTTGAGCCAGATCAAAGATCTAGCTTATGTAGAGACGCTTGGCAAGAAAACCTCACAGGTTCACGGTGGCGATCAAGAACAGCAGTTTATCACTGAACTCGAAGAAGAGGAATCCATGCTCAAGAAGTTAGCCGATTATTTACGGCGAGACTGTTTGGCTTCCCTGTGGTGAGCAGGTGTAATCATTTTCCTACCCATCCTCTTTGTCATCACCACCACTGCTTACCACCACAGCACATCATACTAAGCCTGTGGTAAAACTAATTCATTAATAACTGCCTTGTCCATTAGGTGCGCTCTTACTTGGCGAATTTAATTCGCCACGGGTCACACCTGTTGATGGACGAGGCGTTTTTTTGTCTGATTACAGGCGGTAATGAAACAGTTCTAGTACTCTTAGGACTTACGGAAATCTCTCAATTTAAATCTACCTGTAGGGTGGACAAAACCTTGCCCACCCTACCCATGGATTCTGTGCGTAAGTCCTGTCCTTAGTCTTTCCTGCCTCCCCAAGACCGTAATGGTGCGTTTGACCCGTAATTAAATTAGCCACGGGTGGCACCTCTGCATCGCTTTCGTCGAGCGATCGCTTATATCGAACTCAGGTTATACCAATTCTTAGCCCTCACAGGGCTACATATTATTAATTTCATCTCCCCATCTCCCCATGTCCCCACAGGTCCCACACGCCCGATACGCCCCGTCTCCTCACACTTCCTATACTCCCTGCTCCCTGTTCCCTTTGCTATTAACTAATGACTCGACATCCCACGGACTTTAGCACCTATTTTACTTGTGGGATGATTCAACCATAAATATTAAGCCAAAGTGGCCAGCATTTTTTTAATTATATTAGATATAATAACCGGTTCCTAAATAATAAAGTACTTCAATACAACCCCATCAAAATTACCAATCTCTTTGAACTAATTCAGAATCGGTTACTAGTCACTATTTAGTTGTGGGATGAGTCAATCATTATTATCAAGCCAAAGTGGCGTTATTTTTTTAAATTAAATTAGATATAATTACCAGTTTATAACTAATAAACTACTTCAATAAAACCCCATCAAAATTACCAATTTTTTTGAACTAATTCAGAATCGATTATTGCTCACTATTTAGTTGTGGGAGGAGTAAAGCATAAATATTAAGCCAAAGTGGCCAGCATTTTTTTAATTAGGTTAGATATAATGACCGGTTCCTAAATAATAAAGTACTTCGATACAACGCCATCAAAATTACCAATCTCTTTGAACTAATACAGAATTCGTTACTACTGAATAAATACTTATAGTAAATCCAGTAATTTTTAAAAAATCAAAGGTTGAAGCCAAATTGGCGAGACATGCCTAGGGGAATCTGGATATAGTTATATCAACAGCTCAAACAAAGCTGCTCGAAACAAAAAAAATCAACAACAAAGAAGGAGAAAATCAATGCTTATTTCTGACCTAAATCATCTAGAGTCCGTTGAAGCTAGCAAAGTTCAAGGTGGACTTTCATTAAGCAACAATTTCCAAAGCGTTTTCAAAACTAAAAGCACCATCGTAGAAAATGAACTTTTCAATACTGAAGTTAACGTTAAAGTAGATATCGGTAATACTGCTACTGCTTCCGGTAATACTGCTTCTGAAGCTCAAAGCGATGCAGGTAATAATGTTGCTAGTAAGCAAGAAAGCTTCTTCTTGACTCTTGAGCAAGGTGGCGTAACTGCTACTAAGTCTCAAGGTATTGGATTCTCTGCTATCCAGTAGTCATTAGTCAGGATATTTTCCTGATTAATTAACTTTCAAACCTGGGTGTCTTCATATCCTAATAGAATGCAGTACCTTCAGTTCTATATGAACATGATTACACTCAGGTTTAGGTTTGATTGCTTCAGTGTGATTGCTTCAGGATAGTCAATCCTCGGCGTTACCAACAAAATTAACAACCAAGAAGGAGAAAATTAATGCTTATTTCTGACCTAAATCATCTAGAGTCCGTTGAAGCTAGCAAAGTTCAAGGTGGACTTTCTTTAAGCAACAACTTCACCAGCATTTTCAGCACTAACAGCAGCATCGTAGAAAACGAACTTTTCAATACTACAGTTAATGTTAAAGTAGATATCGGTAATACTGCTACTGCTTCCGGTAATACTGCTTCTGAAGCTCAAAGCGATGCAGGTAATAATGTTGCTAGTAAGCAAGAAAGCTTCTTCTTGACTCTTGAGCAAGGTGGCGTAACTGCTACTAAGTCTCAAGGTATTGGATTCTCTGCTATCCAGTAGTCATTAGTCAGGATATTTTCCTGATTAATTAACTTTCAAACCTGGGTGTCTTCATATCCTAATAGAATGCAGTACCTTCAGTTCTATATGAACATGATTACACTCAGGTTTAGGTTTGATTGCTTCAGTGTGATTGCTTCAGGATAGTCAATCCTCGGCGTTACCAACAAAATTAACAACCAAGAAGGAGAAAATTAATGCTTATTTCTGACCTAAATCATCTAGAGTCCGTTGAAGCTAGCAAAGTTCAAGGTGGACTTTCTTTAAGCAACAACTTCACCAGCATTTTCAGCACTACCAGCAGCATCGAAGAAAATGAACTTTTCAATACTACAGTTAACGTTAAAGTAGATATCGGTAATACTGCTACTGCTTCCGGTAATACTGCTTCTGAAGCTCAAAGCGATACAGGTAAGAATGTTGCTAGTAAGCAAGAGAGCTTCTTCTTGACTCTTGAGCAAGGTGGCGTAACTGCTACTAAGTCTCAAGGTATTGGATTCTCTGCTATCCAGTAGTAATTAGTCAGGATACTTTCCTGATTACATAACTTTTAAACCTGGGTGTCTTCATATCCTAATAGAATACAGTACCTTCAGTTCTATATGAACATGATTACACTCAGGTTTACCTTTGATTGCTTAAGTTGTATAGCTTCAGGATAGTCAATAGCCAATAGTCATCTCAAACAAGGACTCAAGAGGTTAATTGCCAAATTGGCGAGACAAACATTTTGAAAATTGCTAGTTTAATTGGAGTGTAACCTAAACAGATTTATTAACACAAAAGAAATTCTAAAATTAAATAATGATTATTTCTGATCTAAATCATTTAGAAACTATTGCTGAAGACCCCAAGGTTGTGGGTGGCTCTCACTACTCCCCACCTTACTACAACGATTTTGGATATAGCGGATCTATTAACGTCTATACCAACATTATAGGAAAGGTAGCTACGGTTAACGTCAACGCAGAGGCGTATGGGTACAAGACTTTTAGCAACATCAATGCCTATACGAGAGCTACTGATAATGGTTCCCACTCTAGTCTCAATGCAACGTCTGCTACTTCTTCTCATTAGTTCTTATGATAAGCATTATTAAGAAAACTGCTTAGAGTAGTAGTTGAAACTTAAAGCTATCAATGCTCAAGTCTTTAAATATTGGCTTCTCCACAATAAGCCGTTAGTACTTAGTCACGAAAAGTTCCTGATTAAGTGATTGATAAATCAGGGTGTATTCATATCCCAATAGACTACATTAATTAAATTTAATTATCTATCAGGACGATTACACTCAGGTTTACCTTGAATCGAATCACTTCATTTTACTGGCTAACAAATAGTCAATCGCTATCTAGTTATCTAAAACCATAAATAACTAGATATATTTAAAAATCGGCGATAAAGTTATTTGAACTATGCCAGTTTAATTGGAGTACAAAATGACCAATAGGTCTAACACAGTAAACTACAAAGGAGAAAATTAACCAATGATTATTTCTGATCTAAATCATCTAGAGAATGCTGCTGAACAACCCAACGTTGTAGGTGCCTCCGGTTCCAAATTTTTTGGAGTTAATGGCTTCGTTAACGTAGGTGCCAACGTTTTCGGTAACACAGCAAGAGTTGATGGTCTTGCAGAAGCCTTTGGTCCAGGTACCTTCACCAACGTCCAGGGCGCTACCAGAACTGCTCCTGGTGCTTCTCAATCTACCCTACATGCAGTATCTGCTACTTCTTCACCCTTCTTCTTTTTCCACTAAAAAGAGTGATGGCTGAAATAGCCTAGAGTAGTAATTTTTGATTATTAAATGCTACGGAAAGATGCAAAAATTAGTAACATCTATCCGTAGCATTAATCACAATGGTAGCATTAAATTGTTGTTGATTGGTAGCGTAATTATTTTAAGCCATACTCACTTAAAATAATGCTTGCAATCTATATTTTAGTCGCTTTTATGTGTTATCAATTACAATTAAATGCTCCCGGGGAAAACTAACGATTATCTGATTTAAGCAGGAGAATCATTCATGAACATTTCTGAATTAGAATATTTCGAGCTGGAGGCAACAGACCACCCTATTTTAGGTGGTTTTGCTTTTACTTCTGCTGAAGCCTTCGCTGGTCCTGGCTTCGCTACCATTAATGGTGATGCCCATGCGTTTGGTCAGCATACCAATACTTCAGTAACAGGCTTTACCGATGTAGACCCGTTCTTTTCTCAAGGTAATGTAAGAGCTCATGCTACATCTAGGGATCCTTTTTTCTCGGGTAATTCTAGAAGCGACGCCTTTGCCATTTATGGTTTCATTGGGTAAATTAACAAATATATAGCCGCTTTCCAGCTCATAATCAATATTGCTTATTCTTTTAATGGAAAAGGCAATAGGCAAACTAGCAATAGTAACAAGGGCTTTAAGTTGTGCATCCCTTTTATGATACTGTTGTTCTAGATTATTGTTCCCTGAGTTTCAGGTTATTTGATCTCGAAAAATTCAATAAGTTTAGGATTTTTTTTTCTAAACCAAAATGTTTTTTACTTGTTCCATTAGTAGCAAAAAAAAATACGATTATGTTTCATAGTTTTCAGTTATGGACTTTACCTGGCTCATATAAAACGATGAAGTCTAGTGTTTCTGGAATTCAATCTGTATCGGAAGTAAATTCTGAGGGCTCAAGTACTATTAGTAATGCCATCAGCATCGATCCTGATTCCCAAATCAGTACGAGTACAGTGGAAGCATCTGTTATTAAGCCCGCAAACACTATGGGTATTGTTGGAGCTAGCGCTGGTACTGATGATTTCTCAGTACCTGAGATTAAGGAAACTTTTTTTAGTATGAGCGTTTCTACATACTTATAAAGCTATAAGCTTCATAAAATTTAATCTAGTTTCTGTGTGCTGGCTCACAAGTAGGATTGAGGGGTGAGGTATTTGGATTCAGGGATAAGTTTTAACTCTCGGTTTTACTGGCAAATACTCCTCCCTCAATTCGGCAACTTGGCAGAGCTTAGCAATTGCTTTTTGTATGATGATAATAGTCAGACGGTTGACTCAGCTAAATCTGACTAAGACTGTAAGTAGTTCCAGTTATAGTTAATAATCGGGTGTAATGGTTGATCTTTCCAAAGCATCGGTGACTCCAGAGGAAATTATGTACTCCTTGAAAAAGGAGATGCATCTCAAGGGCATCTGTCAAAAAGTTTTGTATCAACGAGTTATCAGTAAAGCGGCTGAAGAAAGAGGGATAACAGTAACACCAGAAGACGTGCAAGCTCAGGCGGATGAGATCCGTTATGCCAATCGTTTGGAAAAAGCAGCAGAAACATTGGCCTGGCTGGCAGATCAGATGGTGACAGCAGAGGATTGGGAAGCGGGAATTAGCGATCGCTTGCTTGCCCAAAAGCTTGCTGAGTCCTTATTTTATAAGCATGTCGAAAAAAGCTTTGCTCAAAATCGACTAGACTTTGAGCAAGTTTTGGTTTATCAAATTCTGGTGGATTCTGAGGAAATTGCTCAGGAGCTTTTCTATCAGATTGAGGAAGGAGAAATCAGTTTTTATGAAGCTGCTCATTTCTATGATATAGACCCAGAAAGGCAGCGACGGTGTGGCTATGAAGGAAAGTTGCCTCGCTGGAGTTTTAAGCCTGAGATAGCTGCCGTTATCTTTAGTGTTCAGCCAGGAGAAGTGACTCATCCCCTGCACACCGAACAAGGATATCATCTTTTTTTAGTTGAAGAATTTATTCGAGCTGAATTAACCGAAGAAAAGTCTAAAGAAATTTTACAGGGTATGTTTCAAGAGTGGCTCAATACTGAAGTTAACTATATGATCCATAGTGAACTTAGTACCATCAATACTGGGGAATAATCCCAATTATATTAATGGTTTTAGGGACTGAGGCCGTGGGCCACGCTTACTGGCAGAGCCAGACGCTGGGCGAACGCGCCCCGCGTGGCCTACGGCCAAACGCGAACGGCTCAGGGAGCAGGGGTAAGTAAATTCAATTTACCTCATCACTAAAATTACTAACTAAAATTACTAACTAAAATTACTAACTAGAGTGATGTAACCATGAGACGTTCCCAGGCAATCAGAAAATGGATAGTTTCACCAGATGGTACGGTTGTAGTCCAAGCCGAAAGTACAGCAAGTGCCTCTGGGGATAAAGTAACCATTATTCAAGAGGTTACTGTCAAAAGAGACTCTAGTGGCAGAATTTATAGCAGAAGTTCATCCTCTTGCCATGCTTCTTCTAGTAGGTAGTTGAAATAGTAGGTAGTTGACCTACTTTGCTGTTGACAGTTGACCCTTGCTTAACCGACCGTGGATTGGGCTACTACCCTCTTCACCCAAAGCCAGATCTGAGCTTTTGATGGAAAGCATAAAGCCCACCACTATCATAAATAACTATCTTCCAAAAGTATCGCCATTTTGGCTGATTGTTTTTGGACGAGAAAACAGGCAATCACTTCTTTTCATTTATTTATCAGCAATGACGTACGCTCAGCACTGAGTACTGAGTACTGAGTACTGAGCACTCAGCTTCTTCTAGAATTGGGGGTTAGCTAAATCTAAAGTCAGAGTAGCTGAGATCTACTACACTCACATCTTTAAACAGAACAGTTCCACCATAATCAGAACGGAAAAGAGCACCATCTTGAGTATCAATAATCCCACGTTGGGATATTTCATTATTGAACCACCTGGAGGCATTAATATTACCCCAGCCTTGGAATTCAAATTTATCGACACCCACTTCAAAGTCTTTGATGACATCGAATTCACCGGGTAACAAACTCTCATTCCGTTTGAACACAAATTTATCTGCGCCACGGCCACCGACTAAGGTATCACTACCGCGACCACCAGTAATAATGTCATCTCCACCAATTATGGTATCTTTAGTACTGGGCTGATTGATCTCAATCACGCCTCGCAGATTATTATGCCAAGGATCGCGATCGCTTAAATCATTCCAGGCGCGATCGCCCCAACCCATGACGGCATAGTCTTCACCTTCTGGTTGACTTCCATAGATTGTGGAGTTGTTGGGTTCTCCTGGAGACCAATTGCGATAAGTTGCTGACTCACCACTGACCCACTTCCAATTACCTTCTCTTGAGCTGTCAGTTAAGCCAATCCAAAACAGTTCCTTAGAACCAAATTTGTTAAACAGCCATGTTTGCTCAGCAGCATCATTAATCGTTACCAGGTTACCACCTAAACGCTTTGCCTCAGCTTGAGCTTCGTCCCAGGTGCCAGCAACAGAAGTTAGGAGATATTGATGCCCACGGTAAACACTAACATTGTTGTTTTGGTGATCAGCATCCCCAGCTATGAAATCGTTACCCGAGCCACCCTGGATGGTATCATCATCAATGCCTCCATACATTGTGTCATTACCAGTGCCCCCATACATCATGTCTTGACCAGAGCCACCATACATCATGTCCTTGCCCGAGCCACCCTTAAGAGTGTCATTACCAAAGCTGCCATGGAGTTTGTCGCTACCAGAGTTCCCATATAGCTTATCGTCACCTTGACCAGCTTCTAAAATGTCATTCCCATCAAATCCATAGAGGGAATCATTACCTAGGCTGCCATAAATTTTGTCATTGCTGTTAGTGCCACGGAGTTCATCATTCCAGATCGTGCCGTAGCGAACATCATTACCTAAGTTGTCAATTAAAGTATCTCCTAATAATTTAACAGCACTTTGATTAATTTCCACTAAGGTTAGATTAGTATTGCGACTAAAGGTGCGCTCATAAGTGCCTGTAAGTGAAGCCTTGACGAAATCTATACCATTGTTGCCATCAATATCAAAACGTTCTTTGGGAGAGTTCACTTTGACGTTAGAACTAGAGTCAAAAGATATAGATTCAAAATATATATTTCCAATTTTATCGGAAGAATTTAAATCACCAGAGATGGCAAAGGAATCGATAATCTTGGGCTGATTCATCTGATCCGTATTCAACAGGAAAAAAAATGTCCCTGACTTAGCCTCAGAATATTCCCGATTGGAATTTTCAATTTCTTTGGCGTTCAGTTCTAAAGCTGCTGAAAAATTGAAAGAGAATTTTTGATTAGCTCTCACTGAAAAATTACCAACCACTTCAGTGCGGCTATTGGCACTGCCCTGAAAAGCTCCCTCTGTACCAACTACAGTACTTTGACTGAAAAGTTGAGAGAAAGCTGGGTCATTGATAAAGGTACTTTTAGCATCAGCAATAGCAGTAGCTATACCACCCTTGACCAAGGTCTCCACCTGGGCATTAGTCAAGGTACCAGCAGGAGCTTGACTATAGTTGGTAAACTGAGCGTTTCCTGTAGCGTCAGCAAAGTTCGGTTTGGAGTTAGAGGTTATAGGGGTTAAAAATAGAGTGTCTGATATCATTGGTAATTAATTTTTTTGTACAACTCTCTTCGATAAATAGTCTAACGATAATAAATATATTTAAAAGGCCATTTTGGCTGTAAACAATGTTTATTTAAATCAAACAAAATACCTCCAAAAAAATACCTACTATTAATATCTGTTAATAGTACATTTTAATGCTTTAAATTTTGGGGAATTTGCAATTAATTCTGTGCAATTATTTATCACTAAAATTTAGTATTGGTAATAGTGTTTTGATTACCGATTAACAATTAACGGTTACGGGGACTATAAAAATGGTATTGATATGAAAAAAGAGGCGCACGCTACGGGAACGCCTCTTTTCTTTAGACCTCTTGCCACAATACGGATTAGGGGAAGGATTTGGAGCTAAATATCGTCGTTTTTCCAATAAGTCTCTTCCGAAATGCTTCGCCCCTAAGACTCGATGTTAGGCGAAGTGGAAGTCAGAATGCTTAAGCTGGTTTAGATTCACATTTTCAAACAAAACTTCTCCACCTTTTGCGTAAGATAAGAGAGCGCCATTACTAGTATTAGTAAGGTAACCCTGATTTATCCCATTGTTGTACCAAGTTTTGGAGTCAATTTGACCAAAACCTTGAAATTTCACCTTATCTAAACCAACTTGGAAGTCTTTGATGATATCGAAGTCATCTCCAAGCAAGCTATCGCTCCGATTGAACACAAATGTGTCAGCGCCATTACCACCAACCATGGTGTCACTGCCACCGCCACCTACCAAAGTGTCGTCACCAAAACTGCCATGAAGTTTATCATCACCAAACCCTCCATTCAGGTTATCGTTGCCTTTACCCCCTTCTAGAATGTCATCGCCAGTAAGTCCTTGAATCGAATCATCGCCTAAGCTAGCATAAATTTTGTCATTACCGAAAGTGCCACGAAGCTTATCATCCCAAATACTTCCATAGCGCACATCCTTACCCAGGCTGTTGATTAAGGTATCCCCTAATAAGTTAACAGCATTGTTATTAACTTCTACGATCGTGATATTGGTATCACGGTCAAAAGTTTGCTGATAAGTCCCTTGGGCTGAACCCTTGACGAAGTCTACGCCGTTGTTGCCATCAATATCAGTAGTTTTAAAAGGACGGTTAAGTTTGACGTTGCCGCTAGAACCAAAATCCAAGTCGCCGATTTTACGGGAAGAGATTAAATCACCAGCAATGCCAAAAAAACCTTTAATTTTAGCTTGACTGGGACTCTCAGTCTCTAACACCAGAAAACCTATCTTTGACTTGGCCTCAGAATATTCCCGATTAGGATTTTCAATTTCTTTAGCTGTTAGTCGTAAATCTGCTGAGAAATTGAAAGAGAATTGTTGATTAGCTCCAACAGAAAAACTAGCAACTACTTTAGTGTTACTTTGCGAACGACTCTCAAAAGCACCATCAAAACCAGCCGCAGTAGCTTGACTAAATAGTGTAGAGAAGGTTGGGTTATTGACAAAAGTGGCGTCAGCATTAGCAAGGGCAAAACCCACACCATTCTTGACTAAAGTCCCCGCCTGAATTTGAGTCAAAAACCCCGACGCTGCTTGACTATAGTTGGTGAACTTGGCGCTTCCTGTAGCGTCAGCAAAGTTTGCTTTGGAGTTAGGGGTTTTAACAATTGGCAAAAATAAAGTATTTGATCCCATGAAAATCTCCATTTTTATATTGGCTTATTCCGGGAATCATTATATATAGCATTAATTAATAATGAGCGCCATTTTGGCGGCTGATTTTGATGACAATAAGCCGCCAAAATGTTAAGCATTAAGCTATTTATCAGCAGTCAGCTAATGCTCTGGTAGTGATAATATAGCGTTTTTATTTGAGTTGTGAACATACCTCTTGCGCCAAGAGGCAAAACCCAAGAGGCAAAACCCAAGAGGCAAAAGGGATCCGAAGTTTTATTGGATAATAAAAAAAGACCTTCTAGGTTTATATCTCATTTAGAAATTTTATAGTAAACATTTAGCTATCAGTAATCATCTCATGATAAAATAAGCGATCAAGCGTGCGCGTAGCGCAATCGCTTGATCGCCTCTTTGGGTTTGGCTTCAATGAATTAGAGCAAAACTTAGGAAAAACTGGGAACTAAACCTTATAAGTACTAGTAGGGTGCCTTATTAACACACTTTACAAGTAATCCCAATTTTTAAAAGTAAGATTAAAGATTTAGATGGGAAGATAGGTAGATAGGGAGATGGGGAGATAAAATTTATCTCTAGCCCTATCAGCCTTAAGAATTGCTATAAATTTACGGCGTTAGTCCTGTAGAGTATTCGCCATCTGGAATTAAGTTTTAAGCATCGAAGACGAAGTCAGAGTGACTAAGTTCGTGGGCATTAACCCCTTCAAACAAGACTTTTCCACCATAATTTGAATGGAATAGGGCACCATTGTGGGTATCGGTAAGCCGACCTTCAGCAATTACCCCACTGAACCAATAAGAAGAATCAATATAACCCCAGCCCCTAAATTCAATCTGATCGACACCAACCTCAAAGTCTTTGATCACATCATATTCACCGGATAACAAACTCTGATTTAACTCAAAAACGAATTGGTCAGCGCCACTACCACCAGTCATCATATCGCTATCACGACCACCAATCAGGATATCATCATTACTACCACCGACTAAGGTATCATTGTGGTAACCACCGACTAAGGTATCCTCGCCAAAACTGCCATGGAGTTTATCATAACCATTATCCCCATAGAGTTTATCGTCGCCTTTACCGCCTTCGAGGATATCATTACCACCATAGCCATAGACAGTATCATCCCCTAGGCTGCTATAGATTTTGTCCCCATAATTAGTTCCATGAAGTTTATCATTCCAAATACTTCCATAGCGGACATCATTGCCCAGGTTATAGATGAAGCTATCTCCCAACAACTGAATTGTACTGGTATTTACTTCTACTACAGTTAAATTGGTATCACGGTTAAACCAACGCTCATATTCTCCTGTGGTTGAGCCGTTGAGGTAGTCGATGCCATTGTTACCATTGATATCTGTAGTTTTATGGGGGTAGTAAAAGTCAACATTATAACTTCCAGCAACGTTAAGCTTGCCAACTTGACTAGAAGAAATTAAATTCCCCTTGAAGCCAAAATAATCTAACAGTCTCGTATAACCATTGGTTGTGTCTAATACAAAAAAGTAACTGCCTGACTTTGCGGAAGCATATTCAGTATTGGAATTTTCAATTTCTTTTGAGTTAAGTTGTAAAGCCGTTGAGAAATCAAAGGAGAACTTCTCATAAGCACCAACGGAAAAGTTACCAACTACCTTAGCCTGACTGTGGGCAAATACTTCATAAGCGCCCTGTTGACCAACTCCAGCACTTTGAGTAAAGAGTTCAGAAAAAGTTGGGTCATTGATAAAGGTGGCGTCAGCATTAGCAATGGCCTGACTTAAACCATCGTTGACAAAAGTTTGTGCTTGGGCATCAGTCAAAGTCCCTGAAGCACTGTGACTGTATCCTGTAAACTGAGCGCCTCCGGTCGCATTAGCAAAGTTAGGTTTAGCATTATAGGTTTGAGATTTCAGGGATAAGAATAGAGTATCTGATGTCATAAACGTCTAGGTTTTTCTGTTCACTTAATTAACTTAATTATCAATAGTGGGAAGGGATAATGGGCAATATAGCGTTTGTATCTGGGTTGTCAACACACTTCTTGCAGGAATTGGTTTGCATACAAGAGGAACCCACCTCTAACCCCTACCAGGAGGGTAAGTAAGGCAAGAGGGTAAAGAGATCCGGAGTTTTATTGTTCAATAAAAAAAACTTATAGGTTGACATTTTAGACAAAAAAAGCTATATTAACCAACGGCTCACTTCAGCAATTTATTGATAGTAAAACCATAAAAAAAATAAAAATACTAGATATGCCAATTTGTCATTTTTTATTATTGGTTTTTGTAAAATTCACGTTTATTAATAGGTAACTATAGGGTTGATGAAGTAAATGTAAACCTAGGGATTATTTTTTTTTCAAATAAAAATAACGATCAATAAAAATAGGTAAGTTAACTGTTAATTAACTTATCGCAAGTCTGGAGGATGAGCGATAATTAACAATATCTGCGTTCTTTGCTCCCCTTACTTCGTTCTTTGCTCCCCTTACTTCTCCTCACAAGGGTAGGTTTTTTACATTTGGGTCCTGCCCCACCCCCAACCCCCGACCGGTCGGGGGCGGATCACAAGGAGAGGAAAAGGAAAACAACGAATAAGGGTTTGTCAAGAAATAAGTTCATGGTTTTTGAGCAGATTGAGACCGAGGATGAATCATGTAATTCCACTGGGGACAAATGGGACGATGGGTCAAGTTGAGTGCTGCCATTTGTTGATCTGAAACT
>NZ_JAAHHM010000260.1:0-4742 GCF_010692445.1 Moorena sp. SIO3E8
CCCGTTTCCCTATTCCCTATTCCCGATCCCCCATTCCCGATTCCCGATTCCCGACTCCCGATTCCCAATTCCCGATTCCCGATTCCCGATTCCGGATTCCCTCTTGCCGATTCCCGATTCCCGATTCCCGATTCCCGATTCCCGATTCCCGATTCCCGATTCCCGATTCCCGATTCCCGATTCCCTTAATTATTATGAAAAAACTATCATTTGTAATTGCCATCGCATTAACCTGCTTCCTACCATCGGGTAAAGCATTATCAAATTCTAAAATCATCACAGCCGACTCCCGACTCCCAATTCCCGATTCCCGATTCCCGATTCCCGATTCCCGACTCCCGACTCCCAATTCCCGATTCCCGATTCCCGATTCCCGATTCCCGATTTCCGATTCTCCAGAACAACAAGCCCAACACCTCTATGAAACAGGTCAATACCAAGAGGCTATCCCGTTGTTGGAGCAAATTATTAGTAACTACAGCGATAGTGGGGACATTATTGGTGAAATTAATTCCTTAGTAAATCTAGCGTTAGTTTATCAAACCTTGGGAGACATAGACCAAGCTAAACAAACACTATCCCAGAGTTTTACCCAACTATAAAAACTTCCTAATCCCAAAGAACGTCAACAATTACAAGCGCAAATCCTAGAAGTGCAAGGACAAGTATACTTATCTCTAGGTCAGGGGGAAAAAGCCTTATCGACTTGGCAGCAAACCAGTGCTATCTATCAAGAAATCGGAGACTTAACTAGATTAACAGAAAGTCAGATTTACCAGGTGCAAGCCTACCGAGTATTAGGGTTGTATAATCAAGCGACTAAAACCTTAAGTCAAATCCAGGAAACTCTCCAAAACCAACCGGATACCGCCCTCAAAAGTACCGCCCTCCAATACCTAGGTGATGTGCTGCGCCGAGTCGGGAAATTCAAAGACTCTAAAGCAATTTTACAACAAAGTTTAGCCATAGCAGAAAACTTACGATATCAGACGTTGATTGCTGACAATCTGCTCAGTTTAGGAAATACCGCTAGATTAAAAGGAGACACAGAAGACGCAATAGAGTTCTATGAACGGGTTGTCAAGGAATCTCCCTTACCTGATCTTAAGATTCAAGGGCAATTAAATCAACTGAGTGTATTGATATCTAAACAAGAGATATCTAAACAAGAGTGGTCACAAGCTAGAGCATTATTGCCAGCTATAGAGTATACATTAACCACATTATCTCCCAGTAAAACAGCAATCAATGCTAGAATTAATCTAGCCAAGACTCTGTCAAAAACTCAAAACTCCCAACTCACAACTCCCAACGCCCTTGCTACTCATCTCGCTGATGCTATTAAGCTAGCTAGGAATTTAGGAGATAAACGAGCGGAAGCTGAAGCTATTGGTAACTTGGGCAGGTTATACGAACAGCAATCACGTCTTGAGGAAGCCGAAGACTTGACCGAAAAAGCGTTACTAATTGCTCAAGAAATCCAGGCTCCCGATTTAGCCTATCAATGGCAATGGCAACTGGGCAGAATCCTCAATCTAAAACAGGATCAGAAAAACGCGATCGCTGCCTATTCTCAATCGGTGCAAACCCTCAAATCTATCCGTAGCGACCTAGTCGCGATTAGTAGCGATATTCAGTTTGGGTTTCGAGAAAGCGTTGAACCAGTCTACCGAGAATTAGTAGGACTACTGCTGGAACCCAATGCATCTCAAGAAAACCTCAAACAAGCACGAGATGTAATTGAATCCCTACAACTAGCAGAACTAGACAACTTCTTTCGGGATGCTTGTTTAGATGCTAAACCCGTTAATATCGACGAAATTGACCCCAACGCGGCTATCTTCTATACCATTATCTTACCAGACCGCCTGGAAGTAATTGTAACTTTGCCCGGACAACCCCTGCGCCAGATCACCACTAACTTACCCAAAACAAAAATAGAACAACAACTGGCTTCGGTAAAGACAACTATTAATACGGGTTGGCGAGTGGTCACAAAGGAAAACTTAGAAACAATAAATGACTGGTTCATTGGTCCGATTGAAGCTGAACTAGCGAAGAGTAACATTCGCACTTTAGTATTTATCCCCGATGGGGCTTTGCGCAATATTCCCATGTCCGTACTTTATGACGGGGAACGCTATTCCATCGAGAAATACAGTATTGCGGTAGCACCTAGTTTACAATTAATCGACTCTCAAGCTTTAGTCAGAGAAAACGTTTCGGTTCTAAGTGCTGGAGTGGGGGAAGTTCGTCCCCATCGTCCCAAATTAGACCCACTTCCTGGGGTAAAGGTGGAATTAGAAAATATCATGGCTCAAGTTCCCTCATTGATTCTACTCAATGAGTCCTTTACTGAATCCAACTTCAATACAGAAGTTAATACCTCTGATTACGAAATCGTTCATCTGGCCACTCATGGTGAATTTAGTTCAGTAGCTGAAGAAACCTTTCTCCTGACCTGGGATGACGTGATCAATCTCAATGAGTTAAATACTCTGATCTCAGCCGATCAAAAGCAAAAAAATCCCATTGAATTACTCGTCCTCAGTGCTTGTCGAACCGCCAAAGGAGACTCCCGAGCCGCTTTGGGATTGGCTGGAGTAGCCGTGCGTGGGGGGGCACGCAGTACCCTTGCCAGTCTCTGGTATGTCGGGGATTTAGCCACGACAGAGTTAATGACTCGGTTTTATCAGAGCTTAGCCACAGGCCAGGTTACCAAGGCAGAAGCTCTGCGTCTTGCTCAACTGGAGCTGTTGCAGAGCGAGCAATTTAATCACCCCCTTTACTGGTCGGCTTTTATTTTGCTGGGAAATTGGTTGTGAGCTAGAGGGAGTAGGGAGTAGGGAGTAGGGTGTAGGGTGTAGGGAGTAGGGTTTAGGGTGTAGGGAATAGGGAATAGGGAATAGGGAATAGGCATGCATGCTAAAGCTACCCCACACCCCATTAGTGCCTGGAACGGGCATCATTACTGCGTGGAACGGGCATATTGCCCGTTAGAATTTTCCGGTGGAACGGGCATCATTACTGCGTGGAACGGGCATATTGCCCGTTAGAATTTTCCGGTGGAACGGGCATATTGCCCGTTAGAATTTTCCGGTGGAACGGGCAAAATGCCCGTTAGAATTTTCCGGCGGGCAAAAACAGTTTGGTGATTTTCACTAGTCTTTGGTGCGTACGCGATCGCATTCAACTATCCAAACGTGACCACACTACCAAAAAATCCACCGAACGTGAGAGCCCCTCTCTTTTAAGGAGGGTTAGAAGTTACCGCAAGAATAGGGCAGTCTTTATAGTCGGCAGGCTATGAGTTAAAGGGTAATGGTTATTGTTCTAAGACTGCCCTAATAAACAGGTTTCGTCTCCGGGATGAAACGGACACGACGGGATTTATCCCGCTGCGCCGGTGAAAGTGAGGAACTTTTGCTCTTAAGATATGTCATAATATCTATAATGATGTGATAGCCTTATGTACAAAACAGTTCCAATAAAAGCGACATTTACAGATGAAGAAAACGCTTTTTGGTTGTTCCAATGCCAACAAGCTAATAGTCTATGGAATTGTGCTGTATATCACGCTAAACAAAAGCACTATAGTTGGTTGCAGCAACAAACAGAAGCTTTAACGATTTATTGGATAGAAGACGATATTAGGTACGGCTGGAAGACTTACAAATGTGCTACGAAATATGCCGATTTGTGTAAAGAACTCAAAGAGAACCCTCACTACAAAGCCATGGCTGCTCAGTCTGCGCAGCAAACTCTTAAGTCTGTAGCGGAGTCAATTAGTAGTTACAACCAGTTAGTCGGACTTTATTACAAAGGACAAGTAGACAGACCAAGACTTTTGAGATACCGCAAGAAAGGTGGTCTGGCTGCTCTAACATTTCCCCGACAAGCTTTAACTTATAAAAACGGCCTATTTCACCCGTCTATCAGCAAAGAAAGCAAACCAGAACTTTTAACAGAAATAACTTTAGATCCGCCAGAATTCATAGACCCAGATTGGATAAAAGAAGTCACAATTCGCCCATACTTGGGTCAATTGTGGGTAGACTGGGTGATCGATGACGGCAAGCAACCCGTTGAGCATAATCCTCATCTAGATTACTCCCAGGCATGGAGCTTCGATCATGGTGGAGACAATTGGGTGACTGGAGTTTCGACCCATGGAAAAAGTCTGATCATTGATGGTCGAAAACTTAAGTCTATGAATCAGGGTTACGCCAGATTAGTCGCCAAGTATAAAACTGGAAAACCAGATTTTTACTGGGACTCTAATCTAGATCGGGTACAACGAAAGCGTAACAATCAGATGCGAGATGCGATAAACAAGGCAGCCAGGTTTATTATTAACCGATGTCTTATTGATCGGATTGGAAATCTAATTATTGGTTGGAATGAGCGCCAAAAAGATTCATCAAATATGGGGAAGCGGGGTAACCAGAACTTTGTAGCTATCCCGACCAAAAGATTAATCAACAGACTCGAACAACTTTGCCCCGAGTATGGCATTAAACTAACAATCACTGAAGAGTCTTATACCAGCAAAGCGTCTTACTTAGATGACGACAGCCTCCCAAAACATGGTGAAAAACCCGCAGGATGGACACCGTCAGTGCGATTCGTTGGCTAGAAACCTTATCCCATAAGGATTTGGGGGATTAGCCACAAGGTAAGAAACCTTGATAACTTGATAACCATGTTGGTGAGATACCAACCCTCGCGAAATCCGAGTGACA
>NZ_JAAHHM010000261.1:0-4719 GCF_010692445.1 Moorena sp. SIO3E8
TAATACCATAAAGTTCCTGAGTCAGGCTGTGTCCTTAGCAGTCAGGCAGCGTTCTCACGAATTGTCTCTGATTCCGCTTTTGAAGTGAGTGGGGTGACTTTGTCAATCTCTACACCTGAATGCTTACGTCAAAAAATAACACTTTTCTGCTATCTCCATACCTTTTTGCCAAATTTTTAAGTCTTTAAAATCATGTATTGCTGACATTTAAAAATCTCTCAACTTACTCCTATTTTCATTTTTACCCGTTCTCTGTTCCCTATGGATAGAGGTTTCTAGACTAATAAGGTACACAGAATTTTTTCCCTCTTCTCTCTTCCCTGTTCCCTATTCCCTGTTCCCTGTTCCCTACTCCCTATTCCCTGTTCCCTATTCCAAACTGAATCTCTAGTTAATTTGACTCTCAATAATCTCCTCAATCATTGCCTCTAATTCACCCATAGGAAGATTGAGGTCATCCAGCGTTACCTGAAATTGGACATAACGTTCATCTAGATCGAAAGCTTCTTCTAGGAAACCACCAAATCCACGGGCTCGTTTGTCTATTTCTAGGAAAACTTCTAAGTCTTCTGAGTAGAGAGAAAAAATGATTTCCAATTCATCCAAGTGACCCTGATACTTACCCATCGGTCTAAACTCGAACTCTTGGACGAATGGATATCTACCCCCGAAGTGAGTATTGTACTGACAATCGATTTCATGAAGTTGAAAGCCAAGGTTTTCTAATGCATCAAATACCGCTTGCATTAAGGGGTGTGGATGTACCTCAATGTAATCGATGTCTTTTGGGTCAACGGCAATGGGAATATCTAAGCCAGTACGTAAATATACTGGTTGGCTGGTTAATGTTAGTGGTGTTTCCTCTGGCAGGGGAAACGAAAATGGAATAACTATTTCCTCTTTTGCCTCTAAGTTGAAGCGTTCCGAGAGGCGATATTGCATTAATATGCATTCCTCTGTGATTGCGGTATCTTCTTCTTCCCGCAAGTATTCCGTAACCACATAAATATAAATATCATCAATTTTCTGGGAAACATCTCCCCCAGTAATATAAACTTCCCCTTCTACCATTTCCCCAGGCGCTAGGGAATCAAAGTACAAACGTGTATCTACCTTTGCTGCTCCAATGCCAACCTGAGCTAATAGCTTTTTAAACATAGATTATAGTTTTTTAGCTAACTTTGCTACTAGCTTAATCTATGATTCTGGAGTTTTAGGGAGTAGGGAGTCGGGAATCGGGAGTAGGGAGTGGGGAGATGGGGAGATGGGGAGATGGGGAGATGGGGAGATGGGGAGATGGGGGAAATTTTTATTAAGGGTAATTATCCCGAAATGATATAATAAACTTTAATGTACTTCATCAGTATGATCAACTATATATAGCAATTATCATAGCTAAGTACAAAATTTCGGGATTTTAGGGAACAGGGAACAGGGAACAGGGAACAGGGAACAGAGAATAGGGAACAGAGAATAGGGAATAGGGATGCACTGCATCAAGACTGTACCTCATAACTACGATAAAAACTATAAATGCAACACTTAGGTGCCGTGATTTCCCTACGGTCACGCGGGGCGCGATTGACCTTTGGTCACGCGGGGCGCGTTCGCAAATTGAGATTATAACCAGGATTCCAAAAGTAATGCTCTGACCTGCTGCATCCGCTGAAAATCCCTATCTGCTGAGACGATGATCAATCCATGGCGCAATGCGATTGCAGCAATCCATAAATCGTTATCACTAATCCCTATTTCTTGAATTTTGGTTTTTCGTCGCTTCTTTCGGTCTTTCGGTCCAAAATACTGCAATATCTCGGCTTTAAATTGACCATAGATATCAGCTGTTTCATTATCTACTGGATAGATATAAATACCTTGAATAAAGGCTTGCACTCGTGCTATATTAGTAGCCTTTTGTTCGGAATTTTGAACCATAAACATCAGTTCCCCCCGAACAATAGTGCAGGTACAAACTGGTACATTACCTTTGTCCCACATCCGTTGAAGTACGGCTGGATTGCCTGCAATCAGTAAACTACAATGGTTAGTATCCAGCAGATACATTATTCAAACGCCACTTCAGAGCGGTTTTCATAAACTAGGCGAAGACATTCTTCTAAGTCATCACCTTCCCAGGTTCCTGCGTATTTCAATAGAGACTGGGCAGTAGACCTAGGAGGAAAAGAGGTGGGCTTGTCGGGAGACTCAGTGTGTGGTTGATCAGACAGAACAATAACCCGAACTCGTTTTCCAGCTAGTTTTTCCCCTTGGTCAATAATCTCTTCCCAGGTTCCTTCTAATTCTAGGGGGTCTGCGGTCATAGAGTTTTTTGAGTATAATAATGTCTCTAGTTTACTCGAGCTCGAACCCCTTCACCAGTATTTATAGGGTCTTAATACACTCTCGAAAAAGAAGAGATTGAGCCAGATTAATTGGGGTTGGGGACAAATACAGTCAATCCCTTGGGAATACATTCAACTTTGATAGGAGTTGTTCCAATGACTTCTCCATCCACAACCACCTTCTGAGGGGGATCTGTGGCGATTTTGATACTGTGGGTTCGGACATGATGAATATTTTCTTGGTTGGGGTTCAGGCGAACCAAGGCGGCACCGAAGGCATTGACCATTGATGTGACCGCCTGAAGTTTTGTGTCTACTTTGGCCATGGTGACATCCAGTAACCCATCGTCGTAAATAACTTCACCCATTCCTTGGGCTAACACTGAGGTAGGGGGAGCCGCGTTAGCCACAGTAATAGCCCCCACCTCAACTCGATAGATCTGGTCTTCAATTTCTACAGCCGCATCAAATAGCTCTTGTTCATCCAGTTGTTGCCATCCCGCTACCAGATAGGCCAGTACCCCCCACTGATCCTTGAATTCTCGGCTGGCTTTATCGACCATTTCTGCTTCAAAACCAATTCCGGTTAATAAAATCATGGGGGTATCGTTACAGCGAGCCGCATCAATCACTTTGGTATACCCTTCGGAAATGATGCGGCAGGCCGCGCGAATGGGCATTACTCTGCCACCAATGCCCAACGCCTGACAAAAGGCATTAGCGGTTCCTCTGGGAATAATGCCGAGGGGAATATTGGTATCAATTAGCTGACTGGCAACGGCGGATACGGTGCCTTGACACTCCCCGCCCTAGAAGGACGGGGATTCTTAGTTCCTCGATATGCCTTGTCTTGATGCAGTCGCTCATGGGGGAAACCCCCAAGACCGCGCTGCATCGCTAAAATTAGCTATCCTGAAAGGCAATACTTAAGCCGAATATCCGTTCAATAACCAAATACCTAGCCTAATTTAACTAACCCCAGTGGGCTTATCTCCCTAAGCGTTGAGTTTCGTCAGTTTCCGTGTGCCCCACGGTACTTTTTAATCTTTAAGGTTTGCTTTACTGGTTTTCGGTATCTATTAGGATCCATACGTTTTTAATGAGGTTTTTCGCGCCTCAGGTGCTAACATCGCTTTACGTCGTGGATTTATGACAGTACCGACGAATCCTGTCTGTGTTAGGCCACTCTTTGATAATAACAGATTATTTGAAAGCCGTCGTTCGCGTAGCGTGGCCAAAGGCCAACGAAGGGCGGGGCTTGAAACCCATCTTTTTGGTCAAAACCGAAATTCTCAAAGGCCAATGGGCAAATGACCTAATATTTCCGTCATTGTAAAGCGTTTATTCCAGTTGTGTAGTCAAACTATGGATAACTCGATAGTAAGTTGCGGTCAAAGGTACAACTTTCTCTTCTCCCAAATCTCCCTATCTCCCTATCTCCCTATCTCCCTATCTCCCCATCTCTCCATCTCTCCATCCTCACAGGGGTAGGTTTTTTACATTTGGGTAAAACATGGGACGACCCAGAGGGAGAGGAAAAGAAAAACAACGAACAAATGATGATTTTTAACGACAATAATGGTATATTGTCTTGAGGCAATAGCGAGTGGGGGAAACCCCCTGTTCCGAAGCTGCATCGCTTTCTTATCCCCCACACCCCACACCCGGTCACCCCACACCCCACACCTGACGTCTTTGTAAAAAACATACCCTTGAAAGATCTCTCCATCTCCCTATCTCCCTATCTCCCTATCTTTGAATGGAACTCCCTATAAGTTTCTTCATATTCCTAGATAAAAGTACAAGCCGCAACATAAAAGTTTACAAAAAAACTATTGACCTTTTCAATCACTTTACGGTACCTTTATAGGTGATCATATTTTTTTGGATATTCTAGTTTTTTCATCTTCTAGTCTTTAGCTTTTCCTTGAGGGGAAGGTTTTTACTAACTTTTTCTTCCCCGTTTTTTTTTGCTTTTTTTTATGGGGAATGGGGAATCGGGAATCGGGAATCGGGAATCGGGAATTGGGAATCGGGAATCGGGAATCGGGAATCGGGAATTGGGAATTGGGAACAGGGAAAAAATCTTGTGTACCTCATTAGACTAGAAACCGCTATACATTCAATTTTCTGGCATTGCTTAATAATGGAATGATTTTAAGACTCAGGTGGAATAGGCATCTTGCGTGGAACTGGCATCTTGTGTAGAACTGGCATCTTGCCAGTTTCCTCCTTATTTGCGGGCGGGCAGGATGCCCACTCTACTCCTATTCATTCAAAGACTAACGCAACGCCAATTTTCTTTCCCCGACTCCCGACTCCCGACTCCCGACTCCCGACTCCCGACTCCCGACTCCCGACTCCCTGCTCCCGACTC
>NZ_JAAHHM010000262.1:0-4682 GCF_010692445.1 Moorena sp. SIO3E8
TTGTTTCAGACGAGGATTTTTAAGAATTTTGGCATCTGCGATTAAGGGCATGCCTTTACCTACAGGTAGATTTATTCCCGATTTTTCTCCTGCCCCTGGATGAATCTTAAAAACATACCCTTGAAAGGCGGGGAGATGGGGAGATGGGGAGATGGGGAGATAGGGAGTAAGATCAGTTTTCCCTCTTGCCGATTCCGGATTCCCTCTTGCCGATTCCCGATTCCCGATTCCCAATTCTAAATTCTAAATTCCCGATTCCCGATTCCCTTAATTATTATGAAAAAACTATCATTTATATTTGCAATCGCATTAATAACCTGCTTCTTACCATCGGGTAAAGCATTATCAAATTCTCCAGCAATCACAACCAATTCCCGATTCCCGATTCCCAATTCCCGATTCCCAATTCCCGATTCCCGATTCCCGATTCCCGCTTCCCGATTCCCTAGACCAACAAGCCCAACACCTCTATGAAACAGGTCAATATCAAGAGGCGATACTGTTGTTAGAGCAAATGATTAGTAACTACACCGAGAGTGGCGACATTATTGGTCAGATTAATTGCTTAGTAAATCTAGCTTTAGTTTATCAAACCTTGGGAGACCTAGACCAAGCTAAACAAACACTATCCCAGAGTTTTAGCCAACTATCACAACTTGATAATACCACAGAACGTCAACAATTACAAGCCCAAATTCTAGAAGTACAAGGACAAGTATACTTATCACTAGGTCAGGGGGAAAAAGCCTTATCAACTTGGCAGCAAACGAGTGCTATCTACCAAGATATCGGAGACTTAACTAGATTCACGGAAAGTCAGATTTACCAGGTGCAAGCCTTACGAGTATTAGGGTTGTATAATCAAGCCACTAAAACCTTAACTGAAATCCAGGAAACTCTCCAAAACCAACCTGATAGCAGCCTCAAAAGTACCGCCCTCCAATACCTAGGTGATGTGCTGCGCCGAGTAGGTAAATTCAAAGACTCTCAAGCAATTTTACAACAAAGTTTAGCCATAGCGGAAAACTTACCAGATCAGACCTTGATTGCTGAAAATCTGCTCAGTTTAGGAGATACAGCTAGATTAAAAGGGGAAACAGAAGACGCTTTTGATTTCTATCAACGGGTTGTGGAGGAATCTCCCTTACCCCATCTGAAGATTCAGGGACAATTAAATCAACTGAGTGTATTGATAGCTAAACAAGAGTGGTCAGAAGCCAGAGCATTATTGCCAGCTATCGACTATACCTTAACTAAATTATCTCCCATTCAAACCGCCATCAATGCTAGAATTAAGCTAAGCAAAACCCTGTTAAAATCTAAAAACACACAACTCAAAACTCCCAACTCCCTGGCTACTTATCTCGCAGATGCTATTAAGCTAGCTAGGAATTTAGGAGATAAAAGAGCCGAAGCTGAAGCCATTGGTAACCTAGGGACATTATACGAAAACCAATCACGTCTTGATGAAGCCCAAGACTTGACCGAAAAAGCCTTACTAATTGCTCAAGAAATCCAGGCTCCGGATTTAGCCTATCAATGGCAATGGCAACTGGGCAGAATTCTCAACCTAAAAGAAGATAAAAAAGGCGCTCGCGCGGCCTATTCTCAATCCGTGCAAACCCTCAAATATATCCGTAGCGACCTAGTCGCCATTAGTAGCGATATTCAGTTTGGGTTTCGAGAGAGGGTTGAACCAGTCTACCGAGAATTAGTAGGACTACTCCTAGAACCGAATGCATCTCAAGAAAACCTCAAACAAGCACGAGATGTAATTGAATCCCTACAACTAGCAGAACTAGACAACTTTTTTCGGGATGCCTGTCTAGATGCTAAACCAGTTAATATCGACGAAATTGACCCGAAAGCCGCGATCTTCTATACCATTATCTTGCCAGACCGCCTCGAAGTAATTGTCACCTTGCCCGGACAACCTCTGCGCCAGATCACCACTAACTTACCTCAACCAGAAATAGAACACCAACTGGCTTCGGTAATCAGAAATATTACTAGCCCTTGGCGAGCTCTGAGAAAGGAAAACTTACAAACAATACACGACTGGTTAATCGGTCCGATTGAAGCCGAACTAGCCAACAGTAACATCCGCACTCTAGTATTTATCCCCGATGGGGCTTTGCGCAATATTCCCATGTCTGTGCTTTATGACGGGGAACGCTATTCCATCGAGAAATATAGTATTGCTGTAGCACCTAGTTTACAATTAATCGACTCTCAAGCCAATGTCAGACAAAACGTTTCGGTTCTAAGTGCTGGAGTGGCGGAAGTTCGTCCCCATCGTCCCAATTTAGGAGCACTGCCTGGGGTGAAGGTGGAATTAGAGAATATCAACGCCGAAGTTCCCTCATTGATTTTACTCAATGAGTCCTTTACTGAATCGAACTTCAATACAGAAGTTAATACCTCTGCTTACGAAGTCGTTCATCTGGCCACTCATGGTGAATTTAGTTCAGTCGCTGAAGAAACCTTTCTGCTGACCTGGGACGAGGAGATCAATCTCAATGAGTTAAATACTCTGATCTCAGCCGATCAAAAGCAAAAAAATCCCATCGAATTACTCGTCCTCAGTGCTTGTAGGACAGCCCCAGGAGACTCCCGAGCGGCGTTGGGATTGGCTGGAGTAGCAGTGCGATCTGGTGCACGCAGTACCCTTGCCAGTCTCTGGTCTGTGGACGATGTAGCCACTACAGAGTTAATGACTCGCTTCTATCAGAGGTTAGCTAAGGGCAATTTTACCAAGGCTGAAGCGTTACGTCAAGCTCAACAACAGCTGTTGCAGAGCGAGCAATTTAATCACCCCTTGTACTGGTCGGCTTTTATTTTGCTGGGAAATTGGTTGTAAGGAGTAGGGAGTAGGGAGTAGGGAGTAGGGAGTAGCGATGCAGCAAGGGAACAGGGGGTTTCCCCCATGAGCGACTGCATCAAGACGGGAGTAGGGAGTAGGGAGTAGGGTGTAGAGAGTAGGGTGTAGGGAGTAGGGTGTAGGGAGTAGGGTGTAGGGAATCGGGAATCGGGAATCGGCAAAAGCGATTGACCGTAGGTCACGCTACGCGATCGCATCCGGTGTCGGGTGCGTTATTAACGCACCAAGCCAAGGATAAAAATACTCTGGGGTGATATTTCGGTCGTGGTAACGATGTAGTGGTTTGGCTAGGATCTCGTAAAGGTAATAGGAGCTAAAATCACGAATTGTGTACGACTACCGTGTGGGTAAATAACTGATAACTGATAACTAATTTAAATACATAAGGATGAAAAGATGACAAACACTAATTTTGTTGGTACTTGGAAGCTGATTTATTGGGAAAGTAAAACTCCAAAGGGAAACGTTTCCCACCCAATGGGTAAAAATCCCATTGGTTATCTTACATACACAGAATATCAACATATGTCTGCTACCATTATGAGAGAAAATCGCCCGAATATTGATATTCCTACTGAAGAGCTTATCAAAGCAAGACAAGTCTTATTAAAACCCTGGTTATTAATCAATGGGTGGAAGTATATTAAAGGTATCTTTAGATATCTTCAGGCATCCACTAACTACATTTCCTATAGCGGTAAATATGAAATTAAAGGAAAAAAAGTCGTTCATCATGTGGAAGTTAGCCTTATTCCTGACTGGACTGGTACAGACTTGGAACGTACTTTTGAATTTTCATCAGATAGCAGGCTAGTATTGAGTGCACCTACTCAAGACGGCAATCATCATTATCTAACCTGGGAGCGCATCTAACTTAAGATTTATCGTCTGATCCAAAACAAAACTATAGCGTTTATCATAGCTATGAGGTACACATTATTTTTTCCCTCTTCCCTCTTCCCTCTTCCCTGCTCCCTGCTCCCTGCTCCCTGCTCCCTAAAACCCAGATATTTGTACCTCATTGGTATAAGACTTGCTATATTCGAGTGCGATGCTCTTTTAGTGCGTTCCCGTAGCGGCTCTGTTCCCGTAGCGTGGCCTTTGGCCTTAGAGGATATCTGAAAAGTTTTTTGATACTGAATTTTGCCCCCCTAGCCCCCCAAGCGAGCAATCCCTCGCTTGGGGGGAAGAGTCAATTTGCTTCTAAAAGTCCCCCAAAATTGGGGGACCAACGGGGGCTTGGATGTAGCAAATGATACTTCTCAGACAACCTCTTAAGACCATCGCTGTTGTGACTTCTTGGTTGTGTTTCAAGCAGGGAAAAAGTCAACTTAGTAATTCCCTAAGTAGTCAATGAATGGTAAATTCCCACTAACTGCATTATACAAGCGCAGATCTGCCGTGATGAACTTAGCTGTCATTGCCTCTGCTAAGGCTAGATAGAGGGCATCATAAACAGTCCGGTCAAAAGCTGCTCCCAAACTATAGGCTCTTGGTAGAATAGTTTTTGTCTCTACTGTTGGCAGAGAGAGTGCTAGTAGGTGGGCAATGAGACTATTTCCCTCTGGTTCAGTAATCAAACCTACTCTTTGTCTTTTCCAGATAATATTTCCGACTTCTGCTAGCATCAGTTCTGGTGCAATCAAATCTACTCTGGATAACTCCCAATCTTTACAGGGCTATTTCATTCTCATGAAAGCTAATAAATGCTAGGCTTACAAGTTAGCTGAGAGTTTCATGAGTGACCATGCGTTTGTCTGCCCAATCTGCCCCTGCTGTCTCAGTTCCTAGCCTCACCCCA
>NZ_JAAHHM010000263.1:0-4614 GCF_010692445.1 Moorena sp. SIO3E8
TTTAGTTCGGAAGATATCGTCAAAACGCTGACACCATCTATCGAAGCACGGGGGCATTGCTGTGGAAACAGTTTCTTTCATGGGATTGGAGGGAAAAAGTAACCAACCTAAAAAACTTACCCTATATAGCATAGCACTATTTATGCCTTGAATTATCGCGCTTAGTCCCACTACTAGGAACGAGCCGCACTAGGATATTGTTCGCGTAGCGTCGGCTGAGGCCGAAGGCCACGCTTCGCGAACGCCGAATCGCAGTATTGTGATTAAACTAAGTCAGTGAGTCACCCCACTGACTTGTCTTCAGAACCGTACGTGACAATGCACGCATCATACCGCTCCTCATCATAGGACTTATCCTTGACAGTGGTACCTCTAAAACGGATTCTCATCTAACTCGTTGGGGTTAACTTTAGTTCCGTGTTTGGCATCGTGGCAATGTAGGTGTAATAATTCCAGATTTTCATCCTTGTTGCTTCCACCATTAGCGCGCGGTAATATATGATGTATTTCCAATAAATCTCCATCCTTGAAAGTAAGACCACAATCAGCGCATTTCCGGAAACGAAACCTTAGATAGTGGAGCCTTACTACAACAGACTTCAACCTTTTACGCATAACCTACCAACTATAAAGGCTCCACTATCTTACGGTAACTTCAAACCCTTCAAGCCGTTCTAAAAGCTTTCCCTTATTAAACTAAGCCAGTGAGTCACCCCACTGACTCGTCTTCAGAACCGTACGTGACAATGCACGCATCATACGGCTCCTCATTACAGTACAATCCTTGACAGTGGCTCCTCTAGAATGGATTTTCATCTAATTAAGGGGAATTAGTTTTCTTTCCATGTTTGATATCGTGGCAATGGAGGTGTAGTAGTTCTAGATTTCCATCTTTATTACTTCCACCGGAGGCGCGTGGTATTATGTGATGCGTTTCCAATAAATCTCCGTCCTTGAAGATAAGACCACAATGAGCGCATTTCCGGAAACGAAACCTTAGATAGTGGAGCCTTACTACAACAGACTTCAACCTTTTACGCATAACCTACCAACTATAAAGGCTCCACTATCTTACGGTAACTTCAAACCCTTCAAGCCGTTCTAAAAGCTTTCCCTTTTGAGTGGTCATCTCGGGATGATTTCTCATTCTGGTGTTCCAATATATTAGGTCTCCGTCGTAGGGACTCTTGGTGTTCCTGGTTGACTGACAAAACTATTCAACAGCGTAGTGGTACGTTTGTATTTTGAACTAATGCTGATAGCTTCGTTTCTGATGTTGCTTGCGCGAAGCCATAGTTGGGCTGCTGTCATGATTACTGGTGAAACGGACTCGACGAATCAGTCTCCAGCCATTCTCGCTCATAAGATTTGACCCAATCTATGCCAATGCGAAAATAGCTGTTGCCCCGAAACCAGTGGGTGTAATCCCACCGACGTTTACCCGTTTCTACCACCTCAACACCAAGCGGCTGTGACGCAAACGAGTGGCCACTGCCAGGATAAACCATAATCGTGATAGAGCTGAGACGGAGCGAATTTCTGACTTTTGCACATTCGGTGCCGTTGGATTGGTCATCCAAGAAATTTTCCTCGATATCAAACCGCAAACCATATTCTTGCGCATGTTTGGAGGGTCGTCAAATCATTGCTGACAATCGCCCATTATCACCATTGATATTGTTGCAACCGAAGATCAGATGAACCGAGCCATAAAACATGCTCCTTGTGAATCCTGACATTATGAAAACACAGGGCAACACCTGGTTTGAAGCGATGCAGCGCGGTCTTGGGGGTTTCCCCCATGAGCGACTGCATCAAGACAGTGGAAATCTTTGAGCTGACACCAACCAATACCTGCTCGCCTTATCCAGGTGTCTTTTTTCAGACTTTTCCGATAATGCCAACCCCATTGATTGGTCATCGCTTTGATCTTGCTCGGTGTGGATAAACCCTCGATCTGCTAGTAAGACTACCGATTACCCCTAAAGGTAAACGTGGGATGGCAAGTTGGGCGCATCTCAAGGGTAATCGTTGAATGCAACCGTGGCACGCTTTATGTTCCATCACTCGCCACACTACGGGCAAGGCACGTCCGGTGATGGACTACGACCAATCGCACCAGGCAGTACTTATCCCAAAACAGCGAAGTGTCCTTGCCTTAGATAAATACAATCGTCTTCCCAATCTGCTAAGGCTGCCTGGATCAAAGGTTTATACAATCGTTCGCGTAGCGTGGCCTATTGGCCATGGATGTTAATCCGGGCATTATACAGCCAACGCTGCATCCGACGCTGTATGATTAGTGCATATTGGCCGAACCATGGGACGAACGGGAATCCAACGGGTCAAATTTACCTCCCCTGTCTGGATCAGGGCAGACACCATCCATAAACAGGTTGTCAGGTGGGTCAGATGTGCCCACTCACAGGGTTGACCCATCCAACTCTTCAAGGCATTATAGACTCGGGAGTTTTTTTCACAGCATTTTTATGGTGAGAGTGGTTTCTGTCCGAACGAATGCTGGCTCCCAATCACGCTTTGTCAAGTCTGGCAACTCCTTTCGAGATCAGCAGTTGACCACTTTTTACTTCACTTTTTGTCAGTCAACCAGCTTGGTGTTCTTGACTTTTTTGTGCCTTACAATAGGTGTTTTGGCGTGTTTGGGTAGGTAATTATCTTCCCCAGTCATGAACATCCAGTTATCCTTTCCAAGGATTCCCCAATATTTCTTGTTTACCCAAGTTCTTGATTTATTAGGATGTCTTCTATATCCCCATCTTCGCAGTTTATTCCAGAGTAGATACCCTAATTTGGAGAAGGTTCTTTTGCTACATACTGTTTTGTTGTAGTTACACCATCCTCTTATAATGGGTTTAACATGGCGAATTAATGCCTTCTGAGGGGCAGCTCTGTGTAGGTCTATAGCTTCTGAGAGCTGCCTATAGTGTTTCTGGATTGCTTCCTCGGATGGTTTGATGATGGTTTTAAAACCTTGTTTTGACTGATTTTTCCCAACCTGATATTGTCGGATGTTGAATCCAAGGAAGTCAAATCCATTTGAGGTGTGGGTAATTCTAGTTTTACTTGGTTTTAATTCCAAACCCATGTCTTTCAGCCATTTGTTGATGATTCTTTGACATTCTTCTACCACAGTTTGGTCTTTATGCATGATGACAAAGTCATCGGCGTAACGAATTAGATTTAACGCTCTTCTGTTGTTTTGTTTCCCTCCTTTTCCTTTCAATGTTTCGGCGTATGCTTTAATTCGTTCTTCCATTCCGTGAAGGGCTATATTCGCGCTTGAGTGGAGATATAACTCCACCTTGAGGAGTACCTTCTTCCGTAGGTGAGAATGTTCCATTATCCATCACTCCAGCTTTAAGCCAGGACTTTATTAATCTTCTTAAGGATGGATAAGTATTTAGTTTTGTTAGAAGAGCATCATGATTGATTTTATCGAAGCATTTAGCAATATCGGCATCAAGCACCCATTTAGGTTTTTGATTTATGCTTGTGTATATTGCTTCAATGGCATCATGACATGAGCGTCCTGGTCTGAACCCGTAAGAGTTAGGTTCAAATTTTGCTTCCCATTCGGGTTCTAGTGCCTGTTTGGCAAGTGCCTGTAGAGCACGGTCGTACATGGTTGGGATACCCAAAGGACGTTTTTCCGTTCGTCCGGGTTTGGGAATCCAGACCCTTCTGGTAGGTTGCGCCTTTTTTGAGACTTTTAGGTTGGCTACTAAGGCGAGGCGTTGCTTATTGGTTAAAGTTTTAACCCCGTCTATTCCGGCAGTCTTTTTACCTTTGTTCTCTTGGGTTATCCGTCTGACCGCAATCATTTTGGCAGACCAGGACTTCATCAGAGTCTTTTGCAGCTTTCTTACCACACGGATGTTACCACGTTTAGAGGCTTGATATATTCGTTGTCTTGATGCAAAGCGCGAGTGGGGGAAACCCCCAAGACCGCGCTGCATCGCTTTTGTAACTTAAAGACTGTCATTTCTAGCTTTCGCCAGTTGACCTTCTTCCATTCCGACTGTGGGGCAAACCCCCGAGTTTTAGACATTTTTATTACTACTCACAACTAGATCTATTCCTGTAACGTGAGTCCGTCAGCATATCCTAGACATTACTCTAGGCATTAGCTTCTGACTCTATCTCCTGGTTGACTGACAAAACTTATTGGAAAGCATACTCGTAGGTTTTTACCTTAAATTCCAGTCGATAGTACCTTTTCTGATGTTGTTTGCGGGAGGCCATGGCAGGGTCAGGGTCGTAATTAGAGGTGAAACGTACCCGATGAATAAGTTTCCAGCCATTGGCTTTGGCAGATTTGACCCATTCCCAACCCGTAAAGTAGCTGTTGCCTCGTGCGCCAATGGGTATCGACCCACCGACGTTTGCCAGTCTTAACGACGGAGACGAAACCTTAGATAGTGGAGCCTTTATAGTTAGCAGGCTATGCAGAAAAGGGTTAAATCTTTTGGGTGCGGCTCTTATAGAAATACGGTATTATTTAAAATAACAAAACTAACAACCTTGTCAGAGTAAGGCTTTGAGTCAAAAAAACCGTTAAGTGACGTTTGTTGTACATAAGTGGAAAACCGGGGT
>NZ_JAAHHM010000264.1:0-4498 GCF_010692445.1 Moorena sp. SIO3E8
GGGGGGGTTAGGGGGGCGGGGGCCTTTAATCCAGAAACCCCCCAAAGTTGGGGGGCTAGGGGGGCGGGGGACTTTAACTCAAGAACCCCCCAAAGTTGGGGGGCTAAATTAGATCCCCCCCAGCCCCCCTTAATAAGGGGGGAGCCATACTCAAAGTCCCCCTTATTAAGGGGGGAGCCATACTCAAAGTCCCCCTTTTTTAAGGGGGATTTAGGGGGATCTCAGAGTTTGAAGACACGCCCTAGGGGGGCGAAACTTGCTGTAACTCTGCTGGAACACTACGGGGTTATTCAAACAACGGCCTTAACTAAAGCAGTAGACCAACTAGCCGAACGGGGTTTCTTAGATAAAACCAAACAGAAGATAACCATTGAATTTATCCGGCGCTGGTTGATTAAACGTTACCCACTCCAGCAAGAGATCCTAGAACTAGAAAAACTAGGGCAAGAGCAAACTAATCCCATCTATCAACAAGCAACTACCCAGTATCAACAGGGGGAAATTACCAAAGCATTAGGGCTATATGAACAGGTTTTGGAACTAAACCCTAATCATTTTAGTGCTATCTTTGCCCTAGCTGAAGGATATCTAGAATGCGGAGAGTTTGAAAAAGCAGTTACCTATTACCAAAGAGCCTATAAAGTTGACCAAATCCGTAACAAAGATGGGTTGGTGCGATCCCTAATAAATTATGGCAATGAGTTAATAAAGCAAGAAGCATTCACAACAGCAACAGAGCAGTTCAATCAAGTCTTAAACATTGAGCCAGACAATCTATTGGCAATAGAAAAACTTCTGGAAATTGAAAATTATTTAGAGAACTCTGAACGATTAATTAACAATACTTACCCTTCTGGGATGACTGGTGAGTTTAGAGACCGCAGTAATCCTCAGAACCTTAGTCAAGGGAATTGGTTAGGTAAACTAGCAGCAGCTGTAGCAATCATTTCCCTAGTTGGTGTGGCATTTTATAAAGTATCAACTACCTGTAAACCAGCTGAACATAAAGTCTTCGGGATTAGAACCGTCGCAACTGATAGTAGTCAGACTAATACTAGTCAGAGTATTAGTCGCGGTGATCACAGCTTATTTCCTAGAATTGATAACAAGGAAAACATTGACCGTGCTACTGAAGCATTCCAAAACCAAAACTATAACGCAGCAGCTCAGGGTTTTTCCCAAGCTTGGCAGGCTAATCGAAATGATCCAGAATTCCTGATTTACTACAACAATGCCCGAGCGCGTCAACAGGGGTTGGAACCATTCACTATTGCTGTGGTAGTGCCCATAGACCAGTCAGAATCAAGGGCAAAAGAAATATTGCGAGGGGTAGCCCAGGCTCAACATCAGTTCAATAATTCAGAGGGATTAAATGGTCGATTCCTGGAAATTGCGATCGCTAACGATGGTAATGATCGAGACCAAGCCAAAACCATAGCTCAGACTTTGGTTAAAGACAAGTCTATCCTGGGGGTAATTGGACATAACTCTAGTGATGCCAGTAAGGCCGCACTCCCCCAATATGACAAAGCTGGCTTAGCGATGATTTCCTCCACCAGCACCAGTAGTGATTTAACCAGTCGTGATGACAACAGAAACGTGTTCTTTAGGACAGTTCCTTCTAATCGAGCACTTGCAAAAAAACTGGCTAAACATGTCAAAACTCAACCTGGCTTAGACAAGGTCGTAATTTTCTATGATGCTCACAGTGTCTATAGCGATAGTTTCAGAGAAGTTTTTAAAACAAACTTTGAAGACCTAGGGGGGAAGGTGTTTCGAGAGATTGAATTAAACAATCCTAACCTGAATATAACTGAACAAGTCAGGAGTCTCTCTCAAGATCAAGTCAAGGCTGCCATGTTATTCCCGAGCGTAGAATACCGTTTTATAGCTCTGGACATTGCTAAAGCCAACGCTAACCTGAACCCTAACTATAAAAACCCAGATCAGCAACCGTTGAGATTGTTCAGTGGCGATACTTTATATAGTGAGAAAAACTTGAAAGAGGGTGGGCAAGCCCTTGAAGGTTTGACTATGGCAGTTCCCTGGTTTAGGAAAGCACCAGATGCCAGAAACTTTTCTATAGCAGCTAGGGAACTATGGCAAGGAGAGGTTAACTGGCGCACTGCGACTAGTTTCGATGCTACTCAAGCCTTTATTCAGGCTTTGGTCCAGGACGCCGACCGAAAGCTAGTTCTCAACAGACTCCGCAATATTAAGCTTTTACCTAATGAAACCTCTGGGTTACCGTTGCAGTTTAATAACCAAGGGGAGCGTGAGAGTGAACCTGTCCTGGTGGAAGTGCTTGACGGTGAATTTAAATTGAAATGAGTTCATAGGGCAATTAGCATCTGTTGCCTAGCAGCGGAGAAATATGTCAAACTATTAAGCGTGTGGATTACATCATCTCTAACTACCGCGTTAACACCAACCGCTGTTGCCCTCGGAAACTTTGACGGCGTCCATTTGGGGCATCAGCAAGTTATTGCTCCCATTTTGCCGAAGCCAGTTACTGCTCAAGCTCAAGCCCTGGCATCATCGAATCTTGAGCAATTTAGTAACTCTGAAACCAGTGGCTCAAATCTAGACCCAAATCTAGACCTAATCTATCCCACAGTAGCCACCTTCAATCCCCACCCCCGAGAATTCTTTTCTGGTCAAGCCTGGAAGCTACTGACACCACCAACGGAGAAAGCCCAACAGTTAAGTGCGTTGGGTGTGCAACAGTTAGCCCTATTACCCTTCAACCGGGAGCTAGCTTCCCTCAGTCCCCAGGAATTCGTCGAAAAGATTTTGGTAGAGCAACTGCGGGCAAAGCAAGTCAGTGTGGGAGAGGATTTTTGCTTTGGCCATAAGCGTGCTGGCACCGCAACGGATTTGGATGCGATCGCTTCCGCCTACGGTATTACCGTCCATATCGTATCCTTGTACAAACGTCAAGAGCAACGCATCAGTAGTTCCATCATTCGCCAATCCTTAGCCCAAGGGGATATCGACCAAGCCAACCGATTCCTAGGACGGCCATACACCCTAATCGGAATAGTAGAGAAAGGTCAACAACTCGGTAGAACCATAGGATTTCCCACCGCTAACCTCCACTTACCCCCAGACAAATTTTTACCTAAGCTAGGGGTTTACTGCGTCGAAGTCTCCCATACCTCTGAATCCTCTAACCTAGACACCAATTTATCCTCCCATCCTGGTGTCATGAATATTGGTATGCGCCCCACGGTCAAGGGCACCAGTTTAACCGTCGAAGTTCATCTATTCGATTGGTCCGGAGACTTATATGGCCAAACCCTAACCGTAAGCCTCCAGAAATTTATCCGCCCCGAACAAAAATTTTCCTCCCTAGACCAGCTCAAAGCCCAAATTCAGAGAGACTGTGAAGCTGCTCGGGATTTTTTTGGTTAAGGGAATCGGGAATCGGGAATCGGGAATCGGGAATCGGGAGTCGGGAGTCGGGAGTCGGGAGTCGGGAATCGGGAGTCAGATCAGTAACTGGCTTCTTCTTGTTCCCCCCTTATTAAGGGGGGTTAGGGGGGATCACTCATCAGGGGTTTAGGGGAGGCTAAGCAATTCTTGATTAGAATTCTGTAGTTGCTCAACCTACCTGGAAAATTCTGTATTGGTGATGGGATCGCGCTTTCGTTTATGGGATCGCGCTTTCGTTTATGGGATCGCGTTTTCGTTTATGGGATCGCGTTTTCGTTTATGGGATCGCGCTTTAGTTTATGCGATCGCGTTTTCGTTTATGGGATCGGGTTTTCGTTTATGCGATCGCGCTTTCGTTTATGCGATCGCGCTTTCGTTTATGCGATCGCGCTTTCGTTTATGCGATCGCGCTTTAGTTTATGCGATCGCGCTTTTGTTTATGCGATCGCTTCTTTCGTGGTGATGCGATCGCTTCTTTCGTGGTGATGCGATCGCTTCTTTCGTGGTGATGCGATCGCTTCTGTATTAGTGATGCGATCGCTTCTTTCGTGGTGATGCGATCGCTTCTGTATTAGTGATGCGATCGCTTCTGTATTAGTGATGCGATCGCTTCTTTCGTGGTGATGCGATCGCTTCTTTCGTGGTGATGCGATCGCTTCTTTCGTGGTGATGCGATCGCTTCTTTCGTGGTGATGCGATCGCTAATCCCGCAGCAAAACCCCAAGACCAAATCAGTTTGACTGGTGGTGCGTTACGGTGCGGACTATCCCAACACTGGTTACGAGGAGGTTGAACATGCTGGCAAGCCCGCCCCTAACGCACCCTACCCGATTCCCGATTCCCGATTCCCTACTCCCTACTCCCCCAAAAATTTACAAAAGTTTTCAAAATATGCTATAATTATAAGATTTTGTGCTATAATAAAAGTGGAGATATCGTGCGACGTGAAAGCGTCTGAATGAATCGAAACCTGAAATGGTTTTCTGAGGAGTGCATCCCTCAGCCTGCCGAGATGAGAGGGGAAGAGTAATCGGAACCTGTGTGCAGATTCTCGATAAAATCC
>NZ_JAAHHM010000265.1:0-4470 GCF_010692445.1 Moorena sp. SIO3E8
ATCGTTCGGGTCGCAGCGCCGCGGATCGACGCTGGTATCGGTATAGCCGAAGAGCGCCGGGGCGTAGCCCAGCCGGCGCATGGCCCTGGCGATGTTGTCGTGGCGCGCATCCAGGGGCGTGCCGTTGCGGCAGACCCGGTGGTTCATCTGATAGAGGCCGGTCAGCAGCGAGGCGCGCGCCGGCGAGCAGGGCGTGGCCTGGCAGTAGTGCCGGCGGAACAGCACGCCGTCGGCGGCCAGCGCGTCGATCGCCGGCGTCTTGACCAGCGGATGGCCGGCGGCCCCGAGGCAGTCGCCCCGCCACTGGTCCGCGGTGATCAGAAGAACGTTCATGGTCATGACGGCTAAGACTCCATCGCCGGCGGTCTGAAAGGCTGCGCTTCCGCAAAGGGCGCGAAAGGCGGCGGGAGTTTGGCCGACTTCGACGAGCCTTTCCACTGCCAAATCGACCGGGACGCCCACCCTGGATCGACTGCCGTCAGATTTCATCCGACCGTAACAGAACCGCGCTTGCGAACCGCCTCTCTCAACTGCCCTCGCCGCACGTCCCGAAGGCTTGCGAAAGGGACGTAGGCGGCCAGGGAACGTAAATCTTTTGGCGCGAAATACCATTGTATGCTACACGAAAAAGTGGTTTCTGCTATACTATCGGCAGAGCGCTTTTCAGACGGCGGACGACGGCTGGTCCCAATCCTTCATCGAGGGCTGACACGAGGGCCGGTTCGGACGCCGTTGCGGCCGTTCCGCGCCGCGTGACGGAGGGAAATCGAATGTCGTCGAATCCGGGTCTGCTGGACACCATGAGATCCGCCTATGCGGCCTATGACGCGGGCGATTCGGGGCCTTTCCTGGATCTTTTCTCCGAAGAAGGCGTGATCCGTTTCACCGCGCCGGAGTCCTTCCTGCCTTTCGCCGGCCCCAGCTACGGACCCGAGGGCGCGCGCGACGCGCTGCTGGCGATTTCCGAGCTCTTCGAATGGCAGAGCTACAACGTCTATGAGCTGATCGTCGACGGCGACTCCGTCTTCGCGGTCACCGGCGGGCGGCTGCGCCACCGGGAGAGCGAACAGGAAACCGACGTACAACTGGGCGATCTGATCCGCTTCGAGGACGGCAAGATCGTCGAGTTCGTGGAGTTCTTCGATTCCGCCGGTCTGCGCGCCTGGACCAGCGGCGAGGGCGTCCCGGCCTGTGCGGAACTCAGTGCCGGCCTGGCTCCCTCCGGCGCCAGCGCCGCCTATCCGGCCTGGGCGCCGCCGGCGGAGGTGGAGCCCCAGACCCATTGCGCCTCTTCCAACAAGGCGCTGCTCTCCAAATGCTACGATGCCTACGCCCGCTTCGATCCCGAACCCCTGGTGCGCCTCTTCGACAGCGCGGCCAGCTATAACACCGTCGGCCGCCGCGAGGACTTCACCTTCGCCGGCCCCTGCTACGGACGCAGCGCGGTGCTGGACAACATCGCGCGCATCCACGCCGACTACGACCTGGAGAAATACGAAATCAGCCGCATGATCGCCCAGGACGACCTGGTCGCCGTCCACGCCGACGTCGGTTTCCGCTACAAATCCACCGGCAACCTGGTCGCGGTCGACAAGGTCGACCTCTTCCGCATGCGCGACGGCAAGATCATCGAGTTCAACGAGTTCTTCGATACCGCCTCGGCGCTGGATACGCGCGAAGGGGCTGGGGAAGGTTAGAAAGGCGGGGTGTTTGTTTTCGGGGGAACGTGTTCCCCCGCGCCCCCTAGTCACTTAGGGCCTGCAATTAAGAGCGCTGGGTTACCTTCGCCGAAGTCTAACGCGCACAATTGAAGACCTGTCCATAGAGGTGCGGTCTTTAGTTCGATTCTGGTATTGGAAGCCAAGCTCTGTATCCCAGAACTTGATCTGAATGACCGCAAGGCGGGACGAAGCGGCCATTAGACATCTAAAGCCCAATGGCCGCTTTCCGAATCTCATCTGAATTCAAATGCCTCGACGTGTATGGCCTTGCGTTTCACGCCTTCCGTCTTGAGGTCCTTCATAAGACCTTCGACCATCGGCTTAGGGCCGCAAATGAAATACTCATAGTCAGTTAGTCCGCCAGGCAGCCGCTTCTTCGCAACATCGATGCGAGCGAAATCGCCTTCATCTGAAAAAAGAGGATAGAGCGTGATGTTATCCCGAGTTGCTGCAACTGCCTCCAGCTCTCCAAGGAAAATAGCTTCTTCCTTGTTGCGGGCCGCGTAGGCGAAGTGGATTTCCCGGTCATCGTCGTCTTCCATTGC
The DNA here is from genome assembly GCF_010692445.1 of Moorena sp. SIO3E8. NCBI lineage: Bacteria > Bacillati > Cyanobacteriota > Cyanophyceae > Coleofasciculales > Coleofasciculaceae > Moorena > Moorena sp. SIO3E8. The sequence continues at coordinate 2,267 of NZ_JAAHHM010000265.1, forward strand.
CCGAAGCTTTGAGAGGAAAGGTGTCAGACCGATACCGCCTGCGACCCAGACTTGTCTCCTGCATCCCGTCTTCGAGGCATCGAAGCGTCCATAAGGTCCGCGAACGATGACCTCGCCGCCTGGCTTTAATTCTTCACGAACTTTCCTGGTCCAATCGCCCAGCACTTTCATGGTGAAGCGCAAACGATCTTCATTTGGGGCGCTAGAGATGGTGAATGGATGGGGTTCTGACCAATCCTTGCCTTGAATTTCAACAAAGGCGAACTGGCCCGGTTTGAACTTCAGCATGTTACCGACGGGCTTCAAGACAACTTCAGTTGCGCGTTCCAGAGAGTTTACGGCCTCGATGGTGAAACTCATGGCTGTGCGCTTGTTCATGCCGAACATCGTATAGACAAGAGCAACGGTACCGGTGAGCGCTGCGACGATAAGTAGTATGCCAGATGCGCTGAACCGTTCAAAGAAGATGCCAGGCGCATTCATAAAGTGGCCGATTACCAGAATGTATACCAACGCCATAACCTTGTGCGGATTCCGCCAGCGTGAATAACTGATTTTCCGATTCAAGGCGACGAACAGACCAATGACCAGTAACACCATCGAGGCCATCCCTATCTGAGCGGACGGGAATGTCGAGTTCAATACAGGATCAACACCGGGCGGCAATTCCTTTGGGATGCTGAAGAAATGCACCAGTGCGAAAACCGCCGTGAACGTACCGGCCACGCGGTGGACCTGATACATGCGGTCCAATCCACCAAACATCTCCTCGAAGATCTCCAATCTTGTGGCTAACACGACGGAGAACGTCATCAAGAGGAAACTGATACCACCAAGCAATGTAGATCCTGTGGTTCTGACTGTGTGATGCTCAGGTGCAAAAGTCAGATGCAGCGCGATAAAGAGAACAATTGTTCCAATGATTAGATTGATACCTTGTAAACGCAACATGGTTTGTCCTCCTTACTGGCTGTCGCGGGCGCTGGCGTAGCTGGCGTTTACGGCGCAGAAGAGGCCAAGAACGCCGACGATCGTCCGAAACCAGTGCATCATTTGCCAGGTCGCGAGTTCATCGGTGATTGCCTCTGCACTCAACGTTCCACCTGCAAGGAGCGGGTTGGCTGAACCGAAATAGATCGGAACGCAAACCAACATAATGAGTGTTGCTGCAGCTCCTGCGGCGAGCCAAAGTCTGTTGGGGCGTTTTTTCCAGAGCGCGAGGCCTGCTGCCAGCACCATGCTTCCCGTTCCCAAAATGGTCAGGACAATCATGGTTCCAGCGATTGTAGGCAGGCTTGTCGCGAATATTTGCGTAAACTCGGCAGGTTCCAGTGCGCGCCAGTACGGCACGAGACCAGTTGCGATCAAAACCATGCCACCTGCCAATAATCCGAACAGTGTGGTGGCGATTTGTGAGAACAGTTTCATTTTACGTCTCCTCGAGTAGTGGCTTTGACTTGAATTCAGGGCGCAAAGGATCGTCCGGTGCAGCGCATCGGTTAGGCTTCGCCAGGGTGTTTGTGATTGGTGGTTTTTAGATCATTCCAAGGGAACTGACCTTGGGCACAGCCCGGGACTTATTCGATCTGCTTATTGTATTGTCGCCGATAGTCAGAGGGCGTTTGACCGGTCCAGCGTTGGAAAGCCCTTCTGAACGCCCTCTCGTCTGAGTAGCCCAGCAGGAACGCGATTGAACCGATGTCGTTGCGGTTATCACGAAGCAGCTCTGTTGCTCTGTGCTCACGAACTTTATCGATTAAACCTTGAAGGGTTGTTCCGTGTTCTGCCGTTATCCTCTGGGCCGTGCGGACGCTCATATTTGCGGCAGCAGCGACGCTGGCCGTATTGAAGACACCTGCCTGCGCGTTCTCTGCGGCTGCCTTCCTGAGCGCTTTCAGTTCTTTCGGCTCTTTGGCGGCTTCGATCTGCTTTTTGATGCCCGAGAGATGGGTCTGAACGTAGTTGAAGAGTTCGACGTTCGCCTGCTTGATTCGCTCACCGAGCTTCTCAGGTTTGATAATGAGGCTGATCTCGTCTGCGTCGAATTCCACGGGGACGCCGAAATAGTCGACGTAACGAGCCACCTCGCAATGAGGTTCATGGGAGAAACTGATGCGCTCAAAGCAGTCGGGTATTCCAAGAAACTCGGAAAAGAGACGCGATATGAATGCAGAGCCGATTTCCGCCGAACGGCCGCCATCCAT
>NZ_JAAHHM010000266.1:0-4428 GCF_010692445.1 Moorena sp. SIO3E8
TAGCAACAATCTGTACTACTTGCTCCGTGGTGAATGTCGCTGGTGTACCTGGTCGTGGTGCATCCCCTAAACTGTCTACCATCATTTGTAGCAGTTCTTTGTCAGTGATACCCTTTGCTTCTATACTTATCAAACGCTCGGTCGCAACAGACCAGCGTTTTCGCCAGGTTCGCACAGTATTACGTGCGAGTTGCAACTTTTGAGCTATCTGAGTATTATTCATACCCTCGGCAGCCAATAAAATGACCCTCACCCGTTCCACTAATCCTTGAGGGCTACTGTGACGACGCACTAACTGTTCGAGTAAACTTCGCTGTTGCTGTGATAATTTAATCTTCAGGGGATGGGGGTCAGGCATAGCACAAGTTGTGAAGAGTACAATAGGGTAAGCTGAGCATCGAGTAGGTAAGCAGTTCATCCTTCTATTTTACCATTATCAGCAGCTGCTCAAGTATTTCTGCCGCGCTGCACTAGTTTGACCTGGTCAATATACTCTGGACGAACTCTAAGTGAGCGTGGCATGGTCTAGGTGAGATGAGCTAATCAAACTATAACGCTCTTTCCTAGGGACTTAGCCCAACTCACCTACAACTCAGGCATAACTCACCTTTCATCCTACTGCAAATTCTGTCAACTTACGTGCGTTGGGGTCATGATAACCGATGACAATTTCTGACTTAGGTACTCCCAATTCTACTAGCTCATCGGCGACACCCACCTCAGTACCATCATGTTGAATCCAGATTTTTCCTCCTTTAATATCAATATGGATCAACGAACCACAAACTCGGCGGTCACCTTCCCAGCCAACTGTTACTAGTAAGTAATGATCATCGTTGTGGTCAAAAACTGTAAATTGTTCAATCTCACCATAAGAAGGTACAAACTGTTTATGTCGATCTAAAACCTGCTGAATCCATTGCCGATACTGGTTCAATCGTTCCACTGTACAACTACCTCCTCGTCTGGGTCAAAAACTAGTAATTTTACCTTGTATTCTTTTACGCTTAACTGTGCTAACTCTTCCAGAAAAAAGTTGCGATATACTTTGCTCGGTACGGCTAAAAAAAGTACTCTACCTGGCTCTGTTACCTTTAAAACAATGCGATAATTCAGAAATTGTCCGAGTGCCGTGTGAAATTATGAGGTAGTAGAAGTTGCTAAAAAACTATTGACCTCTACAGCAATTCGCATCTGATCTTTTTGAGCAGCAATTAAACGTTCTGCTCCTAAGTCTACCTCAAGACGACCAGATGATAGTTCTAGAACTAGAGGGTCATTAGTAATAGTCCAACCGTCCTTGTTGAGAGCTGTTTTGACTACTTCATGGTAAAAGTCCTTAGCGGCCATAAAAGTGCATGATTATAAGAGGTTAGTAATTTTATATATAGCTAATGTTGGTGCTATATTATCGTAAATAAAAATGAGATTTTACCATATTATGCTCAGAAAATTTGGGGCTGATAAATGTCATTACTTAGCTCTCCACTTAATCCCTCGCTCAAAAAAAGTGGTACACTCTAAGTATACTAGCCAAACTATATTCAATTTTTATATTGACCAAAAATCAGAGGGCGTAAGCCCTCTTTGCTTGTGAGTTAGCCCAACTCAAGTACAACTCACGCATAACTCACTTCCGCCTGTTTCTCTATTCCCTGTTGCTAGCTTGCCTATTCCCGGTTCCCTTGGCTAATGCGATCGCATTGGCAATGGCCACGCCAGTTACTCCCCAAACCCAGACCCCACACCTGAGTCTGTTTCCCGATTCCCGATTCCCGATTCCCGATTCCCCAATTTGATAATTGTTTATTGTTACTTATAATAGTATTAATTAAAATAAATTTTTATAATATATCAAAAATTTGGATTCCAGGGGTTAAAACCGATTTAATATCGGAAATTATTGTCATAATTGCATAATTAATATGCTTTAATCCCATCAAGCCTAAATTTTTTGTATTAAAAAATACAAACAAAACCTCCATCCAAGGTAATTCTTAAATCGGTAAAGTTAATCGTCTCTTAAACTATCCCTTGATCAACAACTGATCAAAAAGGGCTCAAATGAGACTAAGTCAGGACAAACAACCATGACGGGATCGGCAGATGAGCAGAAGAACTACCATAATTTTGAAGCTGGTATTTCCTGATCTGTTATCTCTGTGTGCCATATTGTCATCAATTTGTCATAAATTAGTGACATACCTAAAAAGAGACGGTAGTCCTGTTGACTTTATCCAGAGGTGCGACCCGTGGCAAATTTAATAATTAGATGCGGAAAGCGCACCTATCAAAACCCTGATTGTGTGTGAGGAAACCCTGTGAACAGATCAAAAAATTTGTGGCTCTCTGTGCTAAAGTCGCCCACCTTGTTTGTTGGGGCAACTCTATTGATTTCATCCTCAGCAGTAGCAGCAACTGAGGAAGCTTTGCCAGAAGAGACAATCTCTCAAGAATCCGCTGTCAACCCTACCACTACAGTAGAAGCACTGACGGTAGAAGCACTCCCTGACGTCACCTCCCTAACTCAGTCCGTTCTTCCCTCTGATCTGCCATTAGTGGCTGATGCCTCTACTGGGGATACGGTGGAGCTCAGTAATTCTACTATCAATAATTCTATTATCAGTAATTCTACTATTGGTAATTCTGCTAGTGATTCAGTCACCTCATACGGTGACGAGGAAACTGCAGAGGATGACTTGATGGGACCGGTGACTGGTGTTTCTCAACTGAGTGGACAGACTGTAGAGGATGACTCTATGGAACAAGTCACTAATGTGTCTCAACTCAGAGACGTTTCCCCTGGAGATTGGGCTTATGAAGCATTACGCTCTTTGGTAGAACGCTACGGCTGTATTGCTGGTTATCCTAATGCTACCTTCCGAGGTAACCGAGCCTTGACTCGCTACGAATTTGCTGCTGGTTTGAATTCCTGTTTGAACCAGATTGAGCGTTTACTGGGGGGCGTTACTGGAGATTTTATCACCCGTGAGGACTTAGAAAGTCTACAACGGTTAGTACAGGAGTTTGAAACAGAACTGGCTACCCTAGGGGCACGAGTAGATAACCTAGAAGGACGAGTAGCCTTCTTAGAAGACCATCAGTTTTCCACTACCACTAAACTCAAGGGTGAGGTGATCTTTGCTCTAGCTGATGCCTTTGGAGGGGATGCTGATGATGTTCAGACTGTTTTTCATAACCGGACTCGTCTCAACTTCTTAACCAGCTTTACCGGTAAGGACATGCTCCAAACCCGTCTCCAGGCTGGGGATGCCCCAACCTTGATCACAGGGGCTGGTGGTGAACTGGCCGGAACTCAAGAAGGTCGCTTTACCTACGATGGACCAAGTGGTAATGACGTTATTATTGATATCTTGCGCTACCGCTTCCCCCTCGGGGATAAAGTAACGGTTCAACTGTTGGCTAACCGAGCACTGCATCACTATTACGCAGATACCGTCAACCCTTTCTTTGAAGGTCGTGCTGGTGGTTCTAATGCTATTACCCGTTTTGCTGAACGTAATCCCATCTATCGGATTGGGCCATTCGGTGCTGGGGCTGCTCTTGCCATCAAGCCGATCAAGGATGTTCGGATTGATTTAGGTTACATCTCCAACACCGCTAGCAATCCTCAAGAAGGCCAGGGTCTATTCAATGGCAACTTTTCTGCGATCGCTCAGTTGGTTTATGGTAGTGATTTCAAAGTTGGATTCACCTACATTCGGGGTTACGAAGATAATGCTGATGGACGACCCCGTTTAATTCTAGGGGGTACTGGCACGGCCCTGGCTAATCTCAATCCAGCAGCCTTGGGGAATGCTACCAGTTTAGGCACGGTTGACTTTGATAGTGCAAAAGTGGAAAGTAACTCTTTCGGTGTTCAGACCTCTTTGAGACTTACCCCCAACATCGTACTCAATGGCTGGGCAGGCTACACCGATGCTGAGTTGATTGGCTTGGGTGATGCGGAAATTTGGAACTTTGCTGCTGGTATCGCTTTCCCCGATTTGGGCAAAAAAGGTAATCTCGCCGGAATTTTTGGTGGTGCGGCACCAACCCTCAGAGGACTGGATTTAGATGATGGCAACAGTAACTTTGACAATGATTTTGCTTACCAGGTTTCAGCGTTCTATAAGTACAAACTCAACAACAACATCTCGGTCACTCCTGGTGTAGTTTGGCTTTTGAATCCTAACCAAAGTTCTGACAACGATGATGTGGTCATCGGTACCCTCAGAACTACTTTCACCTTTTAATTTTTAGGTTCGACGTCCGGCGCTCTATACATGGTTGGTGAGCGTCGGGATGAAAGCTCAGTAATGGATGTTTTGAGCAGGTTGTCAAAAACAAAAAAGCGCTCCCCAAAAAGAGAGCGCTTTTTTTTAACTTAGCAGATTAAGCCAAGTTGAGATTAACCGTTGATTGCTG
>NZ_JAAHHM010000267.1:0-4415 GCF_010692445.1 Moorena sp. SIO3E8
GGGTAGGGTTGTCACTCAGATTTCGTGAGGGTTGGATTTTCACCAACATGGTATCCAAGTTGTCAGGGTGAGGTTACCCTGCGGTTAATCCTCCGATATTCTCGGTTTCTAACCAACGAATCGCACTTGCATGTTCTTCACGCTGCCTACTTATTTTAAGATGCTGTCTACCTAATCTATTAATCGCTTTCCGACGATTGGATGAGCCTTTCTTTTTCCGAGAAACTCGGCGTTGATAAAACTTTAAACGTTTCTCCCCTTGTCTGTAAAATCGGGGGTTAGGTTCGGAATGACCGTTAGAATCTGTGTAGAACTCCTTAAGTCCTACGTCCAGTCCTATCATCTCGCCTGTGTGAGGTACTTCCTCGTTTACATTGACTGCAACGCAAAATTGCACGTAGTACCCATCAGCACGTTTGACTATCCTGACCCGGTTTATCTGCTTTTTGTCGAAGCACCACAAGTCCCAGGTACCCTTAAGTTTGAGTTTTCCTATCCCTTTTTTGTCCGTGAACGTTATCGATTTTTTGTCAGGGGATAATTTCCATCCTGACTTCTTGTATTCGACACAGCGGGCACGTTTTTGGAATTTAGGAAAACCCTTCTTGCCTGGAACCTTTTTCTTGCAGTTATCGTAGAAACGAACAATCGATGACCATGCCCTCTCAGATGCAGCCTGACGGGCAGTAGAGTTCAGTTCATTGGCAAAAGGAAATTCTTTAGCCAGTATTTTGGAGTACCGGCTAAGGTCACTTTTCCCTGTTCCTTTATTGTCCAGCCACAAACGAATACAACTATTTCGGATAAACTTAACCGTCCGAATGGCTTCGTCTATAGCTGAATATTGGGATTCCTTTCCTTTTGCCTTAAACTCTAAAATAATCACCGAATCTCGACCTCCTCGACCTTCGGTCGCCCTACGCGAACGATATACTTTTATATTAGCATTCCTGTATAAAAGTGTCAAGCAAAAGTCAAGGTTTTTTCACGGCGGCTAAAGACCGCTGCGTTCACGAAGTGTCGCCTACGGCGAGCCTTCATCCCCGCTCGCTTTGTGACGGGGCTTTCGGCTATCGAGGATTTTTGTAATGAAACCAGTTAGGTTTGCTGCAGCGATGGAGACCTTACATCGCCAAGGGCTAGAGATATTTGTGGAGATCGGACCAAATCCAGTTCTCCTGGGAATGGGACGCCATTGTTTACCCATGGAGTATGGCATGTGGTTACCGACGCTCCAGCAAGGACAAAGTGATTGGCAAGAGGTACTGAAGGCTTTGGGGCAATTATATGTCCAGGGGGTGAGTATTGATTGGGAGGGTTTCCATGGTAACTCTACTTACAGTCCAGTTAGCTTACCCACTTATCCTTGGCAGCGAGAACGCTACTGGATTGAAGAAGAACCAAGAAATCTTCTCCAGAAATCTGGTTCACAGAAAAACCTCCATCCGCTATTAGGACAGCGTGTTCGCAGTGCAGCGCTGAAGCAGCAAATTGTATTTGAAAGTCAACTTAGCCCTAATTTCCCTACCTATTTAACTGACCATCGTATCTACGAGAAGGTTGTTTTCCCCACCGCAGCTTACGTTGAGATTGTCTTAGCTGCAGGGGCGCAAATCTTTGCCTCAGGAAAGGTGGATAATCACCCACCCTTAGTGGTGAGTGACCTATTGATGGAACAGCCACTAGTTTTGGATGCCACAAAAACAACCTCGGTTCAATTAGTGGTAACACCACATAAATCAGGGTATGATTTTGAGATTTTCAGCCTCAAAAACTCAGAACCTGTGGATGAGAATGAAACCTGGACTCGCCATTTATCAGGGTTGATTTTAGCTGGAGAAACTCCAAGGGTAACAAATTCCCTAGATTTAGCTGAACTGAAGCACAAAATTAACCAAGAGATTGAAATCGAGAATTATTACCAAAAGTTCCGCGAGGTGGGAGTAGAGTATCGGTCAAACTTCCAAACAATTGAGGAGTTGTGGTGTTCTCAAGGTGAATCTGTAGAAGTTCTCGGTAAGATTAAACTACCTGAGACAATAGAGCTGAATACAAATGACAGCTTACATCCACTCCTGTTAGATGGTTGCTTGCAGCTTTTGGCAGCTGCTCTTGGGGATAGTCCTGATAGCGAGACAAAAACTTATTTCTTAGTTGGCTTAGAGCGTCTAAATTTCTTCCGTCAGCCCAGCACAAGTGTTTGGTGTCATGTTCATCCGTCAAGTAAGCCCAGCCCCGGTGTACTGTCCTCTTTTGATTTACATTTAGTAGATGAGAACGGAATAGCAGTGGCGGATTTGCTTAACCTACAGGTTAGCCGTGCCAATGAAACTGCTCTATTTGCCAATCAAACTGACGATTGGTTATACACAATTGCTTGGGAAGCAAAGCCCCGTATCTCCAAGAATAATAAAAGGTCTAAAGCAGGTAGTTGGCTAATCTTTAGCGATGGGGGAGAAGAAAGCAGTGCCTTAGCTGAACTCCTCAACCAGCAAGGTAATCGCTGTATCTTTGTTTCCCAAGGGTCATCTTTTGCTACCTTAAATGGCGGTCACTATCAAATTAACCCTACTGAACCAGAGGATTTCCAGAGGCTCATTGCCGCAATAGTCAACCAGGAGCAGCAGTCCGTTTACCGTGGCATAGTTTATATGTGGGGACTTGATGGCAAGCCTGAGGTGTCAGATGTTCCCACCACAGCAATGGGTTTATGTACTGGAATGTTGCATTTGACTCAAGCATTAACGAAAGTTTCTTCCCAGCACAGCAAGAGAACAATACCTCGTTTATGGGTAGTAACTCGCAATACCCAAGCAGTTACAAAAACAAACTTACAACTGCAACAAGCACCATTGTTGGGCTTAGCCCGTGTAATGGTTTTAGAACATCCCGAATTAGAAACTGTCTGCATAGATTTGAATTCGCACCAAGTGAATGAAATCGAAATGCTGCTCGAAGAAATCCTCTTCCCAGAACCAGAAGAGCAAGTCGCTTTTCGGGATGGAGAGCGTTATGTTCCTCGATTAAAACGTGCTGATGCTAAAAATATTGCTCAACCAGGAGAAATTAATTCATCAGGCCGTTATTTAATCACTGGTGGCTTAGGTGCATTGGGGCTGCAAGTGGCAAATTACTTGGTGGAACAAGGTGCACGCCACCTGCTGTTAGTGGGACGAAAAGGAGCAGTATCAAAAGAAGCACAAGCAGGAGTTAGGCAGTTAGAAGAGAAAGGGGCGTTGGTGAAAATTATTAAAGCTGATATTTCCCAAGCCGATAGCGTCACGACACTAATAGCCGAAACTGACATTCCTTTACGAGGGGTAGTTCATGTCGCAGGTGTTTTAGATGATGGAATGCTCAGAGACCAAACCCAGAAACGCTTTGCCAAAGTAATGGCTCCCAAGGTTCAAGGTGCTTGGAACTTACACCAACTGACCAAAGAAATGCCATTGGACTTTTTTGTCTGCTTTTCCTCTATGACCTCGGTTCTAGGCACAATAGGTCAAGGAAATTATGCTGCCGGTAATGGTTTTATGGATGCATTGTTTCATCACCGACAGGGATTGGGATTACCTGCTGTTAGTATTAACTGGGGAGCTTGGTCTACTTCTGGGATGGCAACTCGATTGGATGCCAATCTGCAAAGTCGTTGGGATGCCATCGGTTTTGGTATGATCTCCCCTAATCAAGGAATGTATCTATTTGCCAAGTTGTTGAACAGCAAAGTACCTCAAGTTGGTGCGATGCCCATTGATTGGTCAAAGTATCCTGTTGAAAGTACTTTCTTCACTTACCTCCAGAAAACAACTGACCAAAAGCAAGCGCCAGAGCAAACCTCAGTTAGTATCTTGGAACAAATCAAAGCGGCTGAAAAAGAGCAGCGCTATGAACTTTTAGTAACTCATATCCAATCTCAAGTATCTAAAGTCTTGGGCTACCAGAAAAAGAAGGCATTTTCTGTTAAGGAAGGATTTTTCGATTTAGGGATGAGTTCTCTGACATCAGTAGAGTTGAGAAATAATTTGCAAAATAGCTTGGGCTGTCGTTTACCCGCCACACTCACTTTTGACTATCCCACGGTTAAAAAATTGGTGGATTATCTGATGGCAGAGTTTATAGAAGAGGAGGATGAAGACGAGATATTTGCCTCTGAACAGTCCTTCCCTACAGACACAACAGTATCCACATTCCAACCCCTAGGAGACAGTGATGACGCAGAAGAAATTGCTAAACAATTTGCAGCACAATTAGGTGTGCAATGGGTTGATTAATTGAATGGGATGACTGGCTGAAGGGGTGACGAAATAGCCTGAAAAGCTTTAAATGTAAAGCTTTCACCATTTTGTGCTAAAAAAAAGATAGGTCTCTTTTGTTCAACAAGACCTACCTATTGACAATGTTACCTGTATTCTACC
>NZ_JAAHHM010000268.1:0-4402 GCF_010692445.1 Moorena sp. SIO3E8
TTGCTCGCTTTAGCTCTCTAGGGTCTCGATTGCTAGCTATAAATTCTTCCAGAGTCATGAGAACATGGTGGTAAATTTATATTCCATGATATCTCATTTTTCTTCAAAATCATTTAGGATTGGTATAGTAATCGTTATTATTAGGCTTAAAGCTACCCAGGTAAACTGGGGCAAAATGCCAACCATGATTAGCTCAATCCCCCAGAGGCTAAAACCATGGCTAGATCAGGTTTACTGCCTTAAGTTGGTAGCAATTATTAATCACGTTTCTCTGATTGATTTGATTTGGCCAAGCTGATGGTGATGATCTTCACAAATTAGTCTCGTATGTTCACAGAAAAAATTCTTGGTCATAATCAGAGTTACTAATCACGACCAGTAGTTTTCACAAATTATTAGGTTTTGTTAACCTAATTGTCACAATCTTAACAGAGTTCGGATTTTGATTAATAACTCCCCAAAACTGTGGATATTTCAGCTAGGGAAAAGGTATTTGGCGAAATTTGAACTGTTATGAAACCTTTTCCCTTTTCTCTTTTAGCTTTATTGACTTTAATCAGTAGTAAGCTACATTCGTCATTCAACCCTTGACTTGACAGGTTTAAGCGCTAACCACTACTCGTCCTACAGGACGAGCCACACAAGTCAAAATCATCCCTTCCTGCCGTTCCTCGTCTTCCAGAGCGTCAGGCTCCTCATCATACTCTACCTTCCCTTCTAGAAGCTTGCGCTTACAAGCACCACAGGCTCCCATGCGGCAACCGCTTGGTAATGGTACCCCTTCTTGTTCCGCCACATCTAGGATGACATCCTCAGCATCACAGCTGACCTCTTTTCCAGACTCAGCAAAGACCACAGTGGGTTCATTAGAGGTTGATGGTGATTCTACTAGGTGTAGTCTAGGACGATCTTCCCCTTTGACTGGTTCAGGAGTTGCTGCTGTTGCTTTCTTTTTTGAGGGCTTTTTGCCGCCAAAGCTCTCTTCATTGTAGTTTTCCATCGGAAAGTCCAGACCCGCTAGCATCCCTTTCACCCCTGCCATAAAGGGATTCGGACCACAGACATAAACAATGCGATCGCGAAAATCAGGAGCCATTTCTGCCAGCATGGCTTCATTGAGTCTTCCGGTATAACCGGACCAAGCTTGATCGATTTCTGGGCGAGTGGTGGTAATCGCCAGCTTAAAATTAGGGTGCAAAGCGGCCATCAACTGTAATTTCTGATGGAAGATGATGTCTTTTGGGCTACGAGCACTGTGGACAAACACAACATCCACATCAGCACCGGTATCACAAAGCCATTTGGACATGGACATCATCGGGGTAATCCCACTACCTGCTGAGATGAACAGCAGTTTATCAGCTCTATGGTCAGCACAGGTAAATTTACCCATTGGACCATTTAATCTCACCTCGGAGCCAACTTTGATGTTGTCGTGCAACCAGTTAGACACCAAACCCGCTGGCAGATCAGGAGCGTCTGGTGGTGCTGGAACTCTCTTGACAGTAATTTCTAAGGTATGAGGACGTGAGGGGGACGAAGAGATCGAGTAGGAACGCTTCACGGGTTTGCCATCAATCTCCAAATCGAGAGTGACAAACTGACCTGGCTTGTAGCTGAACAGTATTGGTGGTTCGGCAACGAAGCGGAATGTTTTTACATCATCGGTCTCATCAATGACCTGTACACAGCGGACAGTAATCTCACCCTTAGTCCACTGCTTTATCCCAGGGCTATTACCATCTACCACTGGGTTTTCCTGGTTAGAGCCATAGAGCTGTAGGTTTTTGACCAACAACACAAATTCACCGATGCGGATGATGTCATCTTCCTTCAGGAGCCAGTTTTGGTTAACATCTACCTCCTCATTATTGATTCGAGAGCCATCGGTGCTACCGAGGTCAGTAAAGTAATACTTTCCCCCTTGACATAGAATTCTGCCGTGTACACGACTCACTACAGGACTATCCAAGACTAGGTCACAACTTGGATGGCGGCCAATCAGATACTCACCTTGAATTCCAGTTTCCGGTTTCAGGGTTTTTTCCTGTAATTCGTTGGTTTGGTAGTTGATGACTGTAGTCGTAAGCATGTTTTGTGTCACTCCAAATTACCGAAATAATGGGTCAATTGCGTCAATTGCTATTTATGAAGGGATTGTCCATTGTGAGTTCACAATTCATCTCAACGTGTCTTCATCGGTAGTACCCGGCCTGAACCACCAGTAAGTCTTTGATAAGTGTTTTACCAGTGGCTATATAATTATCAGCCTTTTTTTTTCTTTTTATGAAAAATTCTCTCTTTTTTCCGGTATATCCTCCTCGTCTCACCCTGTTGAATGTACTATCTTCGGAAACCAAGGACTAGTCCTGATCACCTGGTTGATTCTCATTTTGGCGGTCTTTTAGCAGCTTGGTGCGCTTATCAGAGCGATTCTGCTTGCGGGATTCCCTGAGGATAGTGCGTTGGTTAGAAGTACTAGTCTTCTGGCGCTGTTTGATGGTGCTCAGTACTTTATAAGGATCCCGTCCATAGTGGGGATACAAGATCGGTAAGTTTTCCTGCTCCTTACCAAGTTCTTCTAAAATCTGATAATGTTGCTGATCCTTGATACCCAGTTCATCCCGGATCTGCTGGAGAACCTCTAGGCTACTAGCGGAATTGACATGTCCAGATTGGATCGCTTCTCTTAACACCCCTTTGTATACCCCCAAGCGGTATTGTTGGTTAGCACCAGGTAGGGTTTTAGCCAGGATGTGTAATTCCTCAGGTTTGAGATCATCTACACAACGACCTTCCAGAAATTCCGAGAAGTCCAGGGGTAGCTTCTTGAGTTGACGGCGCAACTTGTCTCCCAAACTCTCCTGGGTATATTGGTGGGAACTACGACCCCAAGTTTGATAAAGCCATAAGCTGCTCACCAGAATCACTACACTCTGAAACAGGAATTGCACTAGAACAGGGAACCGATTAATTTCGGGACGACCCCCGTAGATGAAGAAGAAGTTAAAGGCAATAAAGGTACAAATGGAAAAGACTCGGTGCAATACCTGCTCGTGAGTGATAGATTTGTTTTTTCGCCACAGAGCAGCTTTGTATCGCTTCTCTAGCTTGGTACAAATTACACAACTGAGGGCCACGAAGACAACGAAGGTAAGAGGAGTTGCCACCAGTTTAGGAATCGCAATCGGGTGATTCATGATGTAAAACCCTGGCTTGAAAAGCGCACCTAACTGATTCTCTTCATGGGTCCAAGCCCCAGACAGGTAATAATCGAAGTTTCCTGCATACAACCAGTAGTAAACGAAATAGCCAATCACCAAGCCTAAATAACCATATTGGACTAATTTCCGACCAGGCTTAGTCAGTTGTTGCCAGTAGGCTTTTTCGGAATCGATATCCATACAAGGAGACTTACAACTGATACAGGCACTTTTTTCTTGACTTGTGGTCTTGTCTAGGGTGCGGCACATGGACTGGGTAATGGTTTTTGGCGGTGCGTTGTGAGCTTCAGTGCCAAGCAATCCCCGTGGTCCTGTAAATACCATCTGAACCATCCCAAATGGACAGACATAATGACACCAACTTCTGCCACCATAGAGGAATACCATCATTATGGCGGATACGATAGTCAAGCTCAGAAACAAACCCAGAACCAAGCGGTCAGAGTTAACAAATAGAATCCGACAGTTCAACCCGATAAAGAAAATGGCAAACTGGACATATAAATGGTTACGAACCAGCCAGGGATTTTTGCTGATATCCCTCTGTGGCTGCAATCCCAACGCTCTGGGAATTTGGGACAGAAAGTAAAGTGGGCAAATGCGTCGCCAAGTTTCATGACCAAACACTAAAACAATCATGATGGCGCTAGGCACGATCATGCCCCAAAAAAGTCGCGCTCCCAGGGCATAGGGTTTTTCATCTAGGCATACTCCCTGGACTTGAACACATGGGTCTCTGGTTAGTATGGGATCTCGAAACAGGCTGAATAGATGATCAGGATCAGTTAAATTGTGTGAAATCGGGTCATAAAACAACGAGAAAATTAATATTAGCCAACTAATCGCTAGCACCCAACGGACTCGGTGCCAACTTTGTTCTTGTACCTTTGACAGCATCACTTTAACCCCCTTTTGCTCCATTGTGGGAAACCAGTTCAGGCATTGCCAGTACCCATTTGGGTACTTCCTAACAGCTAGCACCGAAACCAATTCTGAGGATGAGCATTACCCGTCTTGAGGCATAATTTGCTCTATAACACCAGCAAGAGTTAGGGCTTGTTAAAAAACAACTTCATGGTTTTAGAATTAGACAAGGGAGTCTAATATCAGAATCGGAGTACTCATATGGGGAGGCAAAACATTAATCAGTGCAAGTGTTGGGAGTGTCAGCAGGGAAA
>NZ_JAAHHM010000269.1:0-4279 GCF_010692445.1 Moorena sp. SIO3E8
CAGTTGCTCGTAATTTTGCGCTGAATATCTATCGCTCCAATGGCTTCTCCAATATGGCTCAAGCACAGCGATACTGCCAATTTGGACTAGACACACTCAAGCGCATTTTTAGAATGAAATAGCCCTGGCCTGTAATACCCCTTCCCAATCACTTTTGCCCTGCTGGAGTGTCGGTAGCCAGGTGCCATAGCCCAGGGGTAAATACTGTTGTCCCATGCCCAGCAAAATAGGTTTTAGTCCTATCTCGATCAATATATCTACCCCTTGGCTATGGAGGGTTTCTATGGCTGTGGCAAATTGCACCGGCTTGAGTATCTGATCAACCCAATAGTCTGGGTTAGTTGGTAAAATGCTTTCTTGAGAACCAGTGACATTCGAGATAAAGTTGAGTCTAGGTTGATGAAAAGTTACCTCTTGCACCACGTTACGAAAATCCTCCAGCATTGGTTTCGTAAACGCTGCATGGGTAACAACATCCCTGTTTTGAAGTGTCTGTGCTATTGGTTTTGCGGATGCTGCAGTGGATGCCATTTCTCCGTTAGTGGGCAGTTGCTGCATCAAGCGTCCTCTAGCAACCATGAGTTTCAAGCCGTCTTCTAGGGAGAAAACCCCAGCTACACAAGCTGCTACATATTCCCCTACACTATCGCCTATGACAATGTTTGGTTCAATGCCCCAAGATTTCCACATCTCGGCTAGTGCGTACTCTACAGCAAACAAGGCGGTTTGGTTATAGGCGGTCTGCTCCAACAGAGAACTGTCATCGGTATAGTAGAGTAGTTCCAGTAGCGATCGCTCCTGATTACCAATTGTCTCTAAAATCTCCTGACAACGTTCTAGGGCTTGACGAAATGTCGGTTGTGCTTCATATAATTCCCGCCCCATACCTAGATACTGGGAACCTTGACCAGTGAACAGAAACGCAATTTGAGGTTGACTTTCTCTCTTGCTACCCTGCAACAGATGGGAGTTTTCCATCCCTGCTTGATGAGCTAATAACTGTTCCCGTGCCTGAGCTACTGAGTTGGCTATCACCACCAAACGTTCCTGGAAATGGGTGCGACAATTATTGGTAGTAAAACATGTCTGTGCCCAGTCTAGGTTAGGATGAGTGGCGAAATATTCTGCATAGTTGTGAACCATTTGCTCTAGAGCAGGTTTAGTTTTGGCGCTGAGGGTGAGCAGATGGAGAGGTGGTTGGGCGGTTTGCTCTTTACGTAATGGTGCAACTGCTGGTGCTTCTGAAAGGATCGCATGTATATTGATACCACTAAACCCAAAAGAACTGAGTCCAGCAATCCTAGGTTTATCAGTTGCTGACCAAGGAGTCTGTTCAGTTGTCACTTTTAGTGGCATCTCATCCCAACTTACATAGGGCGTAGGTTCTTTGAAGTGCAAATGAGGGGGAATTAACTCATTTTGTAAGGAAAGAACGATTTTAATCAAACCTGCGACACCAGATGCGCCTTCCAAGTGACCGATATTAGTTTTCGCCGAACCCAAGAGCAGAGGTTCTTCTCGTTTGCGAAAAACGCTACCCAAGGCATTGGCTTCAATTGAGTCTCCCCAAGATGTACCTGTACCATGGGCTTCAATATAATTGACTTGCTTTGGTTTAATACCAGCATTGGCGAGTGCTCTGCGAATTACCGCTTGTTGAGAAGATCCGCTAGGTACGGTTAAACCGCTGGTGCGTCCATCCTGTCCATGAGCAGTTCCTCTAATTAGGGTTTGCTGAAAAAGTAAGGGAACAGCAACAGAAAGATTAATTGATTATTCAAGCCAGTTGCTCAGATAAGTTTTTCTTGGGATAATCAGCTAAACTCTAAGTTATATTTATGTTTAAGGCCGAAAACAGAAGAGAATTTGTTATCCTCTGAAATCGACCTAAAAAAAGACAAAAAAATGGCCGCAGCCAGGTAGAAATATTCATGACTAAAAAGGTGATAGCAATAGCTGTTTGAGAAGTATTAGAAAGTTTGGTCATCACCCGATTGAGGCGCTTATCTTCTTTTTCCTTGTCCAAATTTACCCTCAATACAGTTACGAACTTTTTCATCGTCAATTGCTTGTTTCTTTGTCTCCTTATTGATATTTTTCGGTGGTCTTCCGTGCGGGAGGTCCACTCATTCTAATTTCTTTGTCTTTGCACCAAGCTCGATTCTCTCTGGTGCGATAAATTTTGTCTACATGGACTGATTCTGGGTAGGAGCCTGTGAAACGTTTAAATTCTTCTATTTGGGCTTTTAAGTCCCCTGATTCATTGAAGTTATCCCAACTAATCCGGTCGATAAATACATAGCCGCTGAAACAAGAAGCTGACAGTTTTGCTCCAAATTCAACGGCTTTCCCCGCTTTCCCCCTGATCATCGGGCGGATATGAGGTTGATTTCAACTTACTATTCTGTCATCAATCCTCTTTTTGTTGTTTGACCACATCCATAACTGTTGGCGGTAAACTACATCTACTCCTAGCAGCATTTTATACCGCTTTTTGCTCAAGCAGTTAAGGTCAGCACCCTTAGCTATCAGTTGCTCAATGTGACCTAAATTTCTTGAGATATATTGGAGCTGTTTTCTAATCGCTTTTCTTCTTTCTTTTCCTAAAGGTCGCCTTTGTTTTGCTACTTTTAAGTAGTCTTTTCTCGCTCTGTTTCGGTAAGTTCTCGGTTTAGTTTTGAATTTATATTTGAGGGGTTCGTAGAGGGAGTCTAGGATTTTTTCGCTTTGTTCTCTGGCTTGGTTTAATAGCCCTAAGTCAGTCGGATAGCTAATGTCGGCAGGGGCACAGGTGGCATCACTAATTAATTTCCCTTGATTTTTTCTCTCACTTAAGTCTTCTTCGACCCTGGGCTGTTCTTCTGATTTAGTCAATTTCCTGAACATTTTTTTGTTTAATTTGTTGACTAAATCAACCCTGATTCTTTTGCGAAAGTGGACGAGCATTGACGCTTCAAATGGAGCTTCGTTGCTATAGGCTGTCATGCCAATAAAGTATTGTAGATAAGGATTTTCCCTGATTTGTTCTACCGTTTCTCTATCACTTGTTCCTAATTTTTCTTTAATTATTAAGGCGACCATTGCCATCCGAAATGCCTTGGCTGGTGCCCCCATCTCCCCTGAGAAGTTTTGAGCATATTCTGGTTCAAATTCTGACCAGGGGATTAAGTTGGCCATGATTACCCAACGATTGTCTGGGGATAGTTTTCCGAGGCAGGGTAGCTCGAAGTTTTCCGGTGGTGTTGGGGGTTGCTCAACTTTACGGTACATTTGTACTACAGACGACCTCGCCAGTGCAAGGATTTTAGATTATTCTAGCAGATTCCAGGGCATCTGAGATACTTTCAAGCCAGGTTAAAGCCTTTGAATCTAAAGGTTTCAGCTTTTTTCAGCAAACCCTAATTAAAGCCAGAATTTTGTCCCCATCAGATTGGGCATCGGATAGCCTTTTGAGAACAATCATGCCACACCCTTCGCCACGGGCATAACCATTGGCACTCGCATCAAAGGTTTTACAACGACCATCTGGAGATAACATCCCGGACTTACAAAGATTAATCCAGTATTCGGGTGAGCCGTATCGCTGGACACCTCCTGCTAGGGCTAGATTACAGTCTCCCTGTCGCAAGCTGTTAACCGCCAAGTGAATAGCTGCTAATGAAGATGCACAGCCCGTATCAACCGCTAGACAAGGTCCTGTAAAATCGAAGAAGTAGGAAAGGCGACCTGCTGCTGGGCTGTAGGCATTCCCCGAGCCGACGTATAGATCTGTTGCTGTAGGATCTTGTTTAGCAAGTTGCCAAGCATAATCATTGGCACATATGCCAACGAATACACCGGTTTGACTACCAGCCAATTTTTCTGGTACCAGTGAGGCATTTTCGAACGCTTCCCAGGCAACTTCCATTACCAGCCGATGTTGAGGATCTAGACTAGCAGCTTCATCTGGTGAAATCCCGAAAAAATTGGCATCAAAATCTGCGGCGGACTGGTTGAGAAACGCGGCACGATTGATGTATATCTTACCAGGTTTGCCAGTCTCTGGATCGTAGTATGGATCTAGATAGGAATGATGTCCTTCCGGGGCTTCTCGCATGTCATCTACCCCATTGACAAGTAAGTCCCAAAATTCCTCAGGATTATCGGCTGAACCTAGGGCGTGTCATCAATTAAGCCAGATTACGGCAGCAGCCAGATAAATTGCTCCTAGAAAGTTCTTGGCTCGCTTATCGTAGCGCGTCGCGATCCCTCGATATTGCTTGAGTCGGGCAAAGAAATT